>NZ_JAAHBQ010000094.1 GCF_020144665.1 Oscillatoria salina IIICB1
CATCCACGACTTGCGCGATCGCTTCTTTTCCACCAAATTTTTCATATAAAGTCATGTTCTTCCTCACGTTTAGGTTAGCTTAATTCTCGCCCTAAGACGCAAAGACGCCAAGAAAATGCAAGGTAATTTTTAGATTTGAGAGATAATTTTTAACTCTTGAGGATCTCGGTTTCTGTTTACTAGCTTGTCACCTAAACTTGAGGATAATTTCAACTAAAAATTTTACCTTACATTAACTTATTTTTCTATTTTTGTCAAGAAAATAAATAAGTTTTAATATAGCCAAATGGAATTAAAATATTTACCTTTATAATTTTAATTCATCAAATTTTACTACATCTGAATAAGGAGAGTTAGTATTAAAGTAATAGCTACTTACAGTTCCTTTTTCTGTATCTAAAATACTAAATACAGTGATTTCATTACTGGCGATATAAGGTAAAGGTTGACCGTCTTCGTTTAATAATGGGGCAATATTTGGTACAATGGGTTCTAATCCATTGGGGTTTCCTGTCGCTGGATAATTTAATCCCTCTGGAACAAAACGCTTATTTTCGCCAAGATAAGCGCCGTAGCTATTTCCGACATTTGATGTTTCTAGAAAATTGGTTCCTGTAGGGCTAAGAAAACGGTTCCATAAATGTGAATGTCCGTACAAAACTAACTGCGTACCTGCTGACTCTAATAAGGGGACAAGATCGCGAATTAAATAATCTGCTTCTTGGGGATATTCATAGCGTACTGATTTGATGCTATTATCTAGATTACGCTCAATTTGGGGAATAGGATCGGTGTAAGGTGGAATTGCTTCGTTACCTAAAGTATGCGGTGGATGGTGAAACATTACCACTTTATATTTTGCTTGTTGGAATTCCGGACTGTTGACTTCTTTTTCTAACCAAGAATATTGTTTGCTCCCCTTGAAAATTGGTTCAAAAATGTGCTGTCCGTAACCCCAAGTAGCTGGATCTGATAAATATTTTTCGCTTTCGTAATATCTACCTTTTTCATCAGGCTCTGGATCGGGTTCGCGCCAAATTAAAGTAATAAATAAGACAACTAAACGAACATCGCCAAAGCTAACAGCGTAGTATTTTTTTTCACCAGAAGAACTTTCAGGTAAACTGAAAATTTCTTCGTAGCTATCAGTATTAAAAGAATTAGTTTTTAACCATTCAAAAGGAACTCGATCGAGAGATTTACCATAAAGTTGAGCCGCAGCCGCGCGAGGATAAGCATCATCTAATTGGTCTTCTAAACTGGTTTCATTGGAAAAACGTCCCATTACCTCATGATTACCGATCGCGGTATACATGGGAGTGTGTTGAATAAGTTCTGCACCTCGATAGATAACATCTACCTCTTCTGACTCTAACTTATATTCGGCGCGACCTTGTAAACTAGGAAAAAAGGCATTACCTTGGCGATCGTCAAACCATTCTGAAGCGCGATCGGGGTTATTTACTAAGTCACCAGCAAAGAAAATTGCTTCAGGAAGTCCGACTGTTTCTACTACTTTTTGTAGGTTAGCTGTAGTCATTGGCTTAAGCTGGTGATCGGAAGTAAGCAAAATCTTTAGAGGAGTTCCCGGTTTCGGTTTGGCTGTAAGAGTAAAAATTTTGCTGCTAATGCTGTTACCATCGAGATCGCTGCTGATAACGCGATAAGGAAGTCTCTCGCTGGAATTTAAGCCTTGGACTTCGGCTTCGTGACGATAAACTGGACGCTTGGTAAGCTGTTGGTAAATGTTTCCTGTTGTTGAGTCTTGGTCTTCTCTTAGATGAGAAAGTTCGGTTGTGCTAGCTATGACTGTTTTTTCTAATTTATGACCGTATTCTACAAAATGGTGAGTACCGACAAATTCGGTAAACCAAACCACTTTTACTGATGTTTCCGTGGGTAACTGCAAAAAGGGGTCACTCAAAAGTTGGAGTTTAGACATGGTAATTGGTGATTGGTGATTGGGGACTGGGGATTGGGGACTGGTGACTGGGGATTGGGGACTGGTGATTGGGGACTGGTGATTGGGGACTGGTGATTGGGGACTGGTGATTGGGGATTGGGGACTGGTGATTGGGGATTGGGGACTGGTAAATGCGGGTACGTGCTAACTGATAACTGTTCACTGATAACTGATAACTGTTCACTGTAAGCGATCGCTCTCCCGATAAACTAAATACAAGCATATATACTTAATTTTTCAAGAAGGTTGACCTTGACTGATAATCTTACTTCTGTACAAACTAATTCTCGCAATGAACTGCGGCAACTGGTACGCAGTCAGTTACAATTGCTACTCGAACAAGGAAATCTTCAGGGAGCAAAAGCGCTGTTGGTTCCTGTACAACCTGTAGATATTGCTGAAGCAATTGAAGGTTTACCAGAGTCGATGCAGGCGATCGCGTTTCGTCTCCTTTCTAAGGATGAAGCGATCGAAGTTTACGAATATCTCGATTCTGCCGTACAACAAGCTTTAATTCAAGAGTTTAAGCGTCAAGAGGTGATCGATATTGTTGATAAAATGTCTCCTGACGATCGCGCGAGGTTGTTTGATGAGTTACCAGCGAAGATTGTCCGTCGTTTGCTAGCGCAGTTAAGTCCTGGAGAACGTCAAGCGACTGCTTTATTACTCGGTTATGAGGAAGATACTGCGGGGCGGATTATGACCCCTGAGTATGTTTCTCTCAAGGAAAGTTTAACTGTTGGTCAAACTTTGGAACGTCTTCGTTCTTTAGCGCAAACTTCGGAAATTATTTATTACCTTTATGTAACTGACAATCAAAGACGTTTAACTGGAATTGTTTCTTTGCGCGATTTGGTAGTTTCGGAACCGGAAAAAAGCCTCGGTGAAATTATCACTCGCGATGTGGTTTCGGTGCATACTGATACTGACCAAGAAGAAGTGGCGCGGATGATTCAGCGCTATGATTTGCTGGCTATTCCTGTTGTTGATAAAGAACAAAGATTGGTTGGTGTCGTTACTGTTGATGACGTTATTGATATTTTAGAACAAGAAGCTACTGAAGATATTTATGCTCTTGGTGGTGGCGTTCAATCGGGGCGCGATAATTATTTTCAAACGAATTTGTTTGCTGTTGCTCGTAAACGGGTAGTTTGGTTATTTGTTTTGTTACTAACTAATAGTGTTACTGGTACGATTATTCGTTCTCAAGAGTCTCTTTTGCAGCAAGTTGTTACTTTGGCGGCGTTTATTCCTCTGTTAACTGGTACTGGCGGTAACGTCGGCGCACAGTCTTCTACTGTTGTGATTCGTGGTTTAAATACTGATGAAATTCGCGATTTGGGTCCGGGACAAGTGATTTTTCGCGAAGCTTTGGCGGGTATTTTGTTAGGTTCGATTTTGGGTTTTGTTGCTACTTTTTGGGCTTATTGGTTACAAGGTAATATTTATGTTGCTGTAGCGGTGGGATCGAGTTTAATAGCGATCGCGCTTTTGGCTTCTGTGGCTGGTTCGGCTTTACCTTTTTTGTTCCGCACTCTCGGTCTCGATCCGGCTTTGATGTCCGCTCCTTTTATTACTACTGCGGTTGATGTTTTGGGGGTCTTGATTTACTTTAATATCGCTCGTATGGTTTTGGGTCTTTAAAAGTTTTAGAACCACGGATAAACGCGGATAAACACAGATTATTAGTTGTCAATTGTGATGTTTTTTGTTATTATACTTTTCAGTATAATGGGATTATTTAAAGCTAAATATTTTTGCACGGATTTCCATTATAAAGAAATTATCTCAGTTTTAACCCAAAAAGTCAAGCGAAACTGAAAAATATTGCTCGCCCTTTGCAGAAATATCTCCAACAAAAGAGCGAGCAAACCTAATTAATTTAAAGACTCGATGGTGTATCGGGAGCAACTTTCACGCCACCTTTGTTAATAACATTATCTTGGTCAGTAATTAGATCGCTTAATTCGCTAATTTCAATGCCAATATCGTGACAAGCTTGTTTCAAAGCTGTTTGAAAGCGACTGAGATCGTCACCATAGCCACACTGCTTGGCAGCAGTTTCAATACCTTGATTAGCATTAGCTTTCGCGCAATCAATGAGATCGGTTCCAGTTAGTGGTTCGGATGCTGCCATAAGCAATTAATAATTCTCCGTAAACAAGCATTTACTGCTATAAAGATTAGTTAATAACATCTTAGCGAAACGCGATTGAAAATTGCTCTTTCTTGAGAAAGAAATTTAATCAGCGAGTAATTTTTGCCAATATTTGTAAGTAGAGTAAGCCAGAGTAACCACACCAGTAACGATCGCCGCTTCATTCACCTGAAACTGGGGGTGATGCAAAGGAAAATTCGGTTTATCCTCAAAACCGACACCAAGGCGAAACATCGTCCCAGGAGCGTGTTCGAGGTACATAGCAAAGTCTTCTGCACCTAAAGAAGGCTCGTTAAGAATTTGCACGCGATCGCCACCCCAAGCTTCCCTAGCTGCTTCTTCGACAATTTGCGTCAAAAACGCATCATTTTGCACCGAAGGCGTACCGCGACGATAATTGAATTCGTACTTAGCGCCGTAAGTATCGCAAATATTCGCAATAATTTTTTCAATCCATTCTGGCAAATTAGCGTGAGTTTCCGGATGCAAACTGCGTACCGTACCCGCGAGATGAACGCGATCGGCGATCGCATTTGGCGCACGTCCACCACTAATTTTACCAATCGTCAAAACCATCGGACGCAAAGGATTGTGAGTGCGGCTAATTGCTTGTTGTAAACTCGTAATTACTTGAGAAGCAATCCAAATCGCATCAACCGCTTCATGGGGACGCGCACCATGTCCAGATTCTCCTTGAATTGAGATTTCTAGATCGTCGGCTGCGGCTGTCAGCACCCCATAGCGAACCCCCACAGAACGCCCTGGAATCGACGGAAAGACGTGAACGCCAAAAATTGCCTTAACATCCTTCATCACGCCTTCTCGAACCATCCAGTTAGCACCCTGAGCAATTTCTTCGGCGGGTTGAAAGATAAAACGAACATTTCCCGGTAACTCTTCACCCAACTGTGCCAGCACCATCGCTGTACCCAAACCTAGGGTAGTATGGACATCATGACCGCAAGCGTGCATAATTCCCGGTTTGCGAGAAGCAAAATCCACGTTAGCGAGTTCTTCAATGGGTAAAGCATCCATATCGGTGCGAATTGCGACAGTATGATTGTTGTCACTACCCTTTAACTCACCGACAACACCAGTTTTCCCCACCGCTTCTTCAGCATGGATACCCACTGATGAGAGTACACCAGCTACATAAGCTGCGGTTTGATTTTCTTGTCCGCTTAATTCCGGGTGGGCGTGAATATGGCGGCGAATTTCAATTAATCTAGGTGCTAAGGTTTCGGCTAAGTCTTTGATTTTGGTTAGCATTAACTTTTATCTAGGCTTTACTTGTTCTTAAGGTAGCTCGATCGCTGCGAAATTGCGATCGCTGAAGTTAAGCTAGGAGCATCTGTGTCAAGGTAGAATCATGGAATTTCGGACGGGGATAGCCAAACGCGCATTGAGTGCGATCGCTCTTTTTTTCATTGTATGGGCTTTTTGTTTGCCTAGTTGGGCGATAACGATCCAAGATATACCTAATCCTCGACAAACCTACGGTGGTTGGGTGACAGATATGGCTGATTTGCTGACACCGAAAGCTGAAACCCAGCTTAATCAGATGATTTCCGATTTGGAACTCAGAAACGGTAGAGAAATTGCTGTGGTGACAGTACCAGAAACTACTCCCTATCCTACACCGAAAGCCTTGACGACAGATTTATTTAACACTTGGGGCATAGGCAAAAGAGATGTGGACAATGGTATTTTGTTCTTGGTTTCGTCAGGCGACAAGCGTATCGAAATTGAAACTGGTTACGGTATAGAAGCAATTCTTCCCGATGCTGTGGTAGCTGAGATTATCGACAAGCAAATTCTACCTGAATTTAAGCATAATGATTTCGACGCGGGAATAATTGCGGGGACAAAAGCTATAGTAACAAAACTCGGTGGAAGCTTAAATAAAGCAGATCAAACCTGGAAAAATCCCTTAGTATCTATTCTTCAGATTTTTTTGGTAATAGTAGCTTCAATATTTTCCCTATCTAATTTTAACAATAGTAGTAGTGGTAGTGACTTCGGTGGTGGTAGTAGTGGTGGCGGTGGTGCTGGTGGTAGTTGGTAATATATTCATCATTGAAAACTTATTATCAGTAAATGTAAAATCTTTGTAGTGCGACCATCTTGGTCGCTACTAATCTCCAGTTTTATCCAAGTTAAACAGTCGCTACTAATCTCCAGTTTTATCCAAGTTAAATAGTCGCTACTAATCTCCAGTTTTATCCAAGTTAAACAGTCGCTACTAATCTCCAATTTTATCCAAGTTAAACAGTCGCTACTAATCTCCAGTTTTATCCAATTTACTACTAATACCAATTTACTTTATCTTCACTACATTAAATTATGTAGAGACGTTGCATGCAACGTCTCTACAGATCGGTGTTTGTAGCATTAGTTTATGTAAATGATATAATCTCCAATTTTCCAAGTCGCTACTAATCTTCAATCTAAATGCGTGACAGTTTAACAATTTTCCCAAGCCATTTTTACATAAAGCTAATCGGCAATTTCTTCAATACATTCTGGAGTATCATGACGAGGATTATTTACCTGTGTACTAACCGGATAAGCAGTCATTACTTCAGAATTATAAGGCTTTAACAACGGCTGTAACTTACTTGCCTCTTTCACCTCTGGATCTAGCCACAAATCATAATCTTCTGGTGCTAAAATAACAGGCATTCGCTGATGAATAGGCTTCATCAATTCATTAGCATCAGTTGTCAGTAACGTACAAGACTCAATAACTTCCTTGTCTGATTTTTGCCATTGCTCCCACAAACCAGCAAAAGCAAAAGGTTGCTCATCTTTCATCAGAATATAAAAAGGCTGCTTCTGATTATTTTGTTTCTGCCACTCATAAAAACCATCAGCCACAATTAAACAACGACGTTGCTTAAAAGCACTGCGAAAAGAGGACTTTTCCGCCACAGTTTCCGCCCGCGCATTAATTAATTTTGCGCCAATTTTAGCATCCTTTGCCCAAAAGGGAATCAAACCCCAACGAAGCATCGCAAATTGACGTTTTTCTGCTAATTTAACTGTTGCTACTGATTGAGTCGGAGCAACATTATAACGTAGTTGCTGAAGAGGTACATTGCTTACCTTAAAAGCTTGAGCAATAGTGGCTGCTGAACTTATTTGCGTAAACCTTCCACACATATAATTATCTGCTATCTAAACAACTATCTTGCCAATAATTTTAACATAAAATCAACTCAAAAATCCTTTTAAATTTTTCATGCTCCTTGATAACTATGCCAAGCTCGCCAAAAGAAATAAATCGCCAAGCTAACCAATAAAACACGGAAAAGTAAACTCACCCATCGATCGGGAATTTGCGGTAAAAAACGGGTACTAAATTGCGCTCCAATTAAGCCACCAACTCCGAGAATAATTCCCACCCAAAATAAAACATTCCCCTGAGTAGCGTGTCCAGCAGCAGCCGAAATCGATGTAATACCTACAACACCAAGGCTGGTTTGAATAGCTACTTTAATTCTTTCTCCTAGCAATAACATTTGCAAAGGAACCAAAATTACTCCACCACCAACACCAAATAACCCTGCTAATAAACCAGCAAGCGCACCCGTAACTATACGCGCCACAGTTGGGTTTAATTTTTGGTCTATTTCTCCATTTTCGTTATCCATGAGGCGTTTTTTAAGCCCAATTAAAAAAATATTAATTAAAAGCAAAACACCAAAAGCTGCTTCTTTAAAATAATTTGGTAATTGTTCGACTAACCAAGCGCCAAATTGAGCGGTAAAAATTGCAGGTAAACCCAAATAAATTAAGCGTTGTAAATCGATATTTCCCATGCGCCAATTTTGAATTGTACCGGAAAAAGAAGTTAAAACAATTGCTAAGGAACTCGTTCCTACTGAACTATCGTAAACATAGCCCAAAGTAACTAACAAAGGTACTAAAACTGTACCACCACCAATTCCTAATAATCCGGCTAAAAGTCCAGAAATTAATCCACCAATACTCAGTAGCCACCAATTATCTGCAATCATAGAGATAAAATTCCTTTTTCGAGGGTAATAATTCATGTCTCAAGGCAGCAGGGCTGTTACTTCCTATAATGTGTTAGAAAATACGATCCAAAGTATTTTGCAAACACCTGGATATTATCGAGTTGGTACTGATGTATCCAAAAAGTAACGCCGAAACTGTTTGTCCAAAGCTAGTTTATTGCAAAAAAGGTCTGCAAGACAGTTTTTTATGGGAAATGGCATCTATTATACAGAAATTTATGTAGATTTTTAGATTATAGGAGTTAGTATGGTTCCCCAAGGATTAATTCTTGAATGTAAGTGGCAGCAGAGTGCTGGTTCGGTGGATGAAAAGTTACCTGATGTGAATCTCAATATTCAAAATTGTTATCCCGCACCAGCTATTTTTGTCATAGATGGAGGTGGAATGAAACCGGGAGCAATTAAGTGGTTAAAAAGGCAAGTGGTCAGCAATAAAAATCTTTTGGGTGTTTATGGTTTGACAGATTTTGTAGTTTGGGCAAATAATAATTTTTAGTAAGAAATGATTAACAATTCGGTAATTTTGCCGCGTCTTTGAGCTTTGGAGTTGATCGCACGACCAGCCGAAATTTCGATAAGTTTAAATTGACTGTTGCTGTAAAGTTGGCGAATAAAATCGCAGTCAGAATTAGAAAGCATAACTTTTACACCTCGTTGGGTGAGTTGCTGACAAATTTGTTGTAGTTTGATTTGTTCCGCTTGGGCGAAAGAATGGCGACTGTAGTTGGTAAAAGAACTGGTTGAACTGAGGGGATAATAAGGAGGATCGAAGTAGACAAAATCATTGCTGGTTTGGGCATGAGTTAAGATATTTTCAAAGCTGCAATGCTTGATTTGTTGGTTTTGTAATGCTTTGGAAGCAGCAAATAAAAGTTCGGGTTGATAAATTTTCGGATTTTTATATCTACCGATGGGAACGTTAAATTTACCTTGAGAATTTTCCCGATATAAACCGTTAAAGCAAGTTTTGTTGAGGTAGATAAAACGAGCGGCGCGTGCGATGTTAGTCTGTGGTGAAGTAGCACGAATTTGGTAGTAGTAGTGGCGATCGTGTTGGGCTTGATGTGTTTTAAGATGGGTAAGGAGTTCTTCGGGGCGATCGCGCACGCAACAGTAGACGTTGATTAGTTCTTCGTTGATATCCGACAAAAATGCTTTTTTTGGTTGTAAATAGAAAAATAACGCTCCACCACCTAAAAAAGGCTCAAAGTAGTTGTTAAATTTCGGAATGTATGGTAAATACTGTGAAATCAGCTTGCTTTTGCCACCAGCCCACTTGAGAAAGGGACGTGGTAGTTGAGTGCGAGAGTAAGTTGTCATTGTTGGGGATTAGGTATTAGGGATTGGGAAATCAGTTACTAGTGAACAGTTTTGCTAAATTAGCACTACAGAATATGAACCCGTAAGCTTTGCTCTAGCTAGACTCATTTGTAGCAGAGCCAGAGCAAATTGGTATTATCAGTTTATCTTCGTAGAAGTAGGAAATTCAGTCAGTGATGATTGGAAGCCCACTCTGTAATTTTTAATTCAGAGTGGGAGATGTCACAAAGGTTGTAACATAAGTTAAGTAGAGTTGGTGAGCAGATCGCTGTTTGAGTCTCGGTTGTCGAAGTAGCTCGTAAGTGTTACTAGCTCAAGAAGTAAATAATCAAAGCTAAGGAAAATGGACGATTTTTGGGATAATATCTCTCGCTACCCTCGTTACTTGATTACGATTACGTTGGGTATCTTCTTCGCGCTGTACGATCGCGTCAAACCTCTGTTGAAGCAACCAGTAACTGCAACAGCTTTGATTGGTGTTCTCATTTCGGGTTTCGCCTTTATCTTTTTTACCCTACGAGCGATGCTAGGAATGTCTGTAGTTTAATCAAGATTGAGATTTTTCTCAAAGCCCGTACTGTCTAGCAAAGGGGGCGATAATTATGGCTAACAACCGGAGAGTTTCTCGCGTTTCCTCGCAAATTAAACGCGAAGTCAGCCAAATGCTGATGAATGAAATTAAAGACGATCGCGTCGGTGCTGGAATGGTTAGCATTACTGATGTTGATGTTTCTGGCGATCTTCAACACGCGAAAATCTTTGTCAGTATCTATGGTACTGATGAAGCAAAAGCGGAGACGATGGAGGGTTTGAAGTCGTCTACGGCTTTTGTCCGTCGTCAACTTGGTCAACGAATGCGACTGCGGAGAACGCCGGAAGTGGTGTTTCTCGAAGATGCTTCCCTCGAAAGAGGCGATCGCATGGTGGCTTTGTTAAATAAAATTTCCTCCGAACGTCAAGACCAAGATATTCCTGTGGATGATTATGAGGAAAATGGTATTTGAAGCCTCTAAGTGAACTCTCCTTGAAAGAACAGATCGGACAAACGATCGTTGTCCGCGCATCAGGTCATTTGTTCGATCGCCAGCGTCGCTATCCGATGTGGGAAGCGACAACTACTCAGTTAAAAAATTGGATCGAAAATTTGCACATTGGTGGAGTAATTTTACTCGGTGCTAGTGCAGCCGAGTTGAGTTTGCGCGTCCAGCAGTTACAAGGTTGGGCGAAAAATCCTTTGCTAATCGCGGCTGATATTGAGGAAGGAGTCGGACAACGTTTTGAGGGGGCGACTTGGTTTCCTCCACCAATGGCGATCGCCCAAATAGCGAAAAATAATCTCCCTCTGGCGGAAAAATATGCTCGCGAAATGGGCGCAATTACGGCGCAGGAAGCTTTGGCTGTGGGGATTAACTGGATTTTAGCTCCGGTTGTGGATGTGAACAATAACCCCTATAACCCGGTAATTAATGTTCGGGCTTTTGGCGAATCTCCGGAAGTGGTGAGTAAGTTAGCTACAGCTTTTATTCAAGGTACGCAGCCATATCCGATTTTAACTGCGGCAAAACATTTTCCCGGTCATGGAGATACCGCTACAGATTCTCATTTAGCTTTACCAGTTTTACCTCACTCGGATTCTCGTCTGCAAGCAGTGGAGTTACCACCCTTTGCGGCGGCGATCGCTGCGGGTGTAGACTCGGTAATGACTGCTCATTTGTTAATTCCGGTTTGGGATGCTCAATACCCAGCTACGGTGTCAGAAGCTATTTTGACGGGAAAACTTAGGCAGCAACTCGGATTTGACAAACTAATTGTTACTGATGCTTTAATTATGGGTGGGATCGCTCAATATGCCGATCCCGGAGAATTGGCTGTCTTGGCGATCGCCGCAGGTGCAGATATTATCCTGATGCCTCCCGACCCAGAAGTGGCGATCGAGGCGGTCTACGATGCGGTACAATCGGGACGTATCTCTCAAGAGCGAATTGAGCTTTCCCTGCAACGAATCGCTCAAGCTAAAAGTAAAGTTTCTCACTCCCCCACTTCAGACTTTCTCTCTCAACTTGCTCAACCCGTCGCCGAAGCAGCAGTTGAAGGAATTTTAACGGAATCAATGAGGTGCAACCTCCCGGCAAACGTACCGTCAGTAACTTCTAGCAGCCACGACAAAGGACGCAATTTAATTTTTGTCCCTGAATTGCTAAAAAGCGACTTTATCAGCCTTAACGCTCCGGCTGTGACAATTCCCGCTCAATTCGGCTACGAATTACAACTAATCGAGCTGAATAACCTCCTGGCTGCTGATAATGACCCTAGACCAACGTTATTACAAATTTTTTGGCGCGGCAATCCCTTTCGCGGCACTCTGGAATTAACATCAGAAGCAACCACCTTCATTAAGACATTATTAAACTCGGGTAAACTCACGGGATTATTAATTTACGGTAGTAAATATATCTTGGACTGGTATAAAGAGCTAATACCTACTGATTTACCTTGGATTTTCTCCTACGGACAAATGCCAGCAGCCCAAGAAAGCTCCTGTCAAGCGATCTTCGGTAGCCCGAAATCCACTGATACTGATTTACAAAACTTCGTATAAGATTTTTAAATCGATAGATGAGTAGTTGTTTACATCCAGATAACTTGCGGCTGCTATGGTCAAAGCAAGAGCCGCAATGGTTTCAGCTTGATGAACTCTAACACATTTCTACATCTATCTTAGAGTAGTGTTCAAAAAAAGAAATGTTTTGTAATTATTATCAGCCTAGAAAAAAAAATTGTAACTTTGTATACTGAAGAGTGTCACTTCTTTGACTAGTGAATGTTCGATTATATTAGTCTTAAGCCCAGTTAGTTATCAGGTCAATCCCATGAGCGTTAAAACATTACCATCTATCCCCACCAAACAATACTCGATCGATAATATCCGCGACGAGGCTCGTCAATTGGTGGAAAAAGGAAATATTAGCCGCCAGCAGCCGATCTATGTACTATGTAAGTATATTCCCGCCCGTGAGTGGGTTTGCGTCGAGTGCGAGCTAGAGCAATGCGAATATTTACTGCGCGATCGCATTGGCGATTTGATTGGTTCGGAACATTGGGAAAACGACTGAGAGGAAGATAGTTGAACAAAAGATAAATTTTAGTTAGCGCCATCAACGTAACGGTTTCAGAATTAAACCTCGCTCCAAAACTCTTTACTTTGATGGCGTTTTAGCTATTAAGAATTCTTTCCCAGCTAAATCTCTCTCAGTCAATCTCCATCTTGCTTGCTCGCTGACTTCACAAATTTAAGTCAGTAATTAGTCTTTTGTTACACAACCTTAGTAATTTTATCAGAGAATCTTGACAAATCGCACCCAGAAATTATTTATTTTTGTAAAGAATGTTGAGAAATAAGCGACTATTTACTCGGATCTCCACTACGCAAATTTTCCAACTCCGTCCTCAAAGCGACAATTTGCTCAATCAGCGATCGCAACTCAGCATCAACTTGCGGATCGCCAACTTCCGTCTTAATCGGGACATTTTTACTCATCGGAGTAGTTTCCGTAGTAGCAGTAGAGCTAGATTGGCGATTGAATAACCCATCGATAATTTTCCGCGCTTCTTGCTCAGTCAGCTTACCCTTTTCCGTCCACTCTCGAACTTTTTGCTCCAATTGGTTACTCAATTGGCTTAAAATCGCTTCTCGTTGATGTTCATCTTGCCAAGTTTCGATCGCAGAAGCCGTCGCTCCCACAGTAGCGAGAAATCCTTTTTGCAGCAATTCCAGAAAGTTATTAGAGTTCATGCCGTAAAAATAGCTAAATATTTAGGATACATTATTGAGATTCTTTGACGATAAATCAAAGATTATTAGGTTTTATTTTTGTTTAAGTATCGCTAATCAATGAGTAGAAAACGAATAAGTCAGTGCGCTCCTGCCAGATATTGTATAGTAAAGTTTCCCTACCAGTATAGTTAAATGGGCATTTTGAGGAGAATTCTCGCCTAGTTCGCAATTCATCTCCCCTTATACCGCAGATCGGACTTAGCCGGAGATAAATTACCACGTATAAGATTGACTAATTTCTCGATCGACACAGACTAGATCGGCGCTTATTGGCACATACCGATAAAATGGTAAGCAAGTATAAAGCAAATAGAGCAAAAGAGGTTTTTATTAGCGTGACTATTGCTGAATCTTCTACGGTGACAGAAAAAACAATCGAACTTTCACCAAGCTACAGAATACCACTCGTGCTGGTAGTAGTTTCAATTCCATTGCTATTGGTGCAACCTTGGGTAGCATTCGCGATCGCGGTGTTTGGACTTTTCCTAAGCTTCCAAACTGTCAGTATTCGACTAAAATTTACTGACTCCGCTTTAGATGTCTATCGCTCCGAAAAATTAATTCGACACTTTCCTTATTCAGAATGGATGAATTGGCGTATTTTCTTTCCTAAAGTCCCAATTTTGTTTTATTTTCGAGAAGTTAATAGTATTCACTTTTTACCAATTATTTTTGATGCTAAAATGTTAAAAACTTGCTTGGAAAAATACTGCCCTTATCAAGAGTGAATGATTTGTCTAAGCAGGAAGCCAAGAAATTTTTCGAGTCAATACCAGTTATACTTTCGTTAGTTTTGAGATTGAGTTTATAAATGAATTCAGACGAAGCGCAAAACAAAAAGCAAGATTCAGTTTCTCCACAAGTAGATGAATCAAAAGCAGCAGATAAGTTAGATGAAGCGACTAACCTTAAGGGTGCTAAAAATTTAGCAGGGGAAAATCCCTCAAATAAATCTAGATCTGCCGAAGAAAAAATTTCAGATGAAATGCAGTTAAAAGAAAATTCTCAATCAGAAACTCAGGTGGAAATTGCCGCAAATTTGGAGCGGGAAAATATTGACGAAGTTGTTGCCGAGCGAGAAAATAGTGCTGCTACTGCATCAAATAAATCGGCAGAAAATAAGTTACCTTTACAACTAAAATTAGGCGAAGGAGAAACGGCTGAAAATTCTGCGAACGTACCAGAAAAAAATCCTTCAGCTACAGAAGAATTAACTACAGAATCGACTGAATCAAAAACTGAATTCACAAAAGCAGACGAAAGTCAAGAGCGAGACAAAATCAAACAAGAAGTTGCTGAATTAAAGCGTCAAAAAGAAAACTTAGAAACAGAAATTATTAACCTGCAAGCAAGCAAAAACAAACTCCTTTCCGAGCAAGTAACGGAAATAGGAGGAACCTTAGAAAGAATGGTTAGAGAAGGTTTAGAGGAACTAGAAAGAAGGAAGCAAGCTTTAGAAATATCCGTAGAACAACTCGAACGTCGTCGCGATCGCATTCGCGAGGAAATGCGTACCAGTTTCGCTGGAGTGTCCCAAGATTTAGCGATTCGCGTCCAAGGTTTTAAAGATTATTTAGTCGGTAGTTTACAAGATTTAGCGGCGGCTGCGGAACAATTAGAACTTCCAACTTATGAAGCTTATGAAGCTTGGGAAACCTCTCGACAAGAAGCATCTCCCGCAGCAACAAATCGCGATCCCGCAACGACTCCGGCTTTTGCGGAACAAGCTTTTCAAGACCAAACTCGACAAATTCGCAGTATTCTCGACCAATATCGCACTTTACCAGATTATTATGGTCCGCCGTGGCAATTGCGCCGCACTTTTGAACCAATCCACGCAGAGAAAGTTTCAACTTGGTTTTTCACCCAAGGAGGACGAGGTGCGCTCGAATCGTTGGGGAGTCGCTTACAGAATATTTTACTAGCTTCGGCGATCGTTTCTGTCATGAGAAATATGTACGGCGATCGCGTGCGAACTTTGGTATTAGCAAATACTCCCGAACGTTTGGGAGAATGGCGTAGAGGTTTACAAGATTGTTTGGGTATTTCTCGTAGTGACTTTGGACCCGAAAGAGGAGTAGTTTTGTTTGAGTATCCCGAAGCATTGGTGCAAAAAGCAGATCGCTTACTCGAACAAAAACAATTACCTTTGATTATCGTCGATGAAGCTGAGGAAGTAATTAATTTAGCTTTACTACAATTTCCTCTGTGGTTAGCTTTTGCTTCCGATCCCCAGCAAATGTCTACTTATATGTATTGAGGAAAACTTGATGCTGTGGTAGAGGCGTTTTCGGGAACGTCTCTATCAATTCAGTTTCCTTTTGAGGTCGCCTCACTGCTAAAATGCCCATGTAAATAAATTTTTGCCTCATGAGAGATTGAGGCGATGGGAAAATAGTTATGTCAAGCTCATTTTTAATTAGTGGATTACTAATCTTAGTCGCTTATTTATTAGGTTCAATTCCCAGTGGCTATTTAGCAGGACGTTGGTTAAAAGGAATCGATATTCGAGAAGAGGGATCTGGTTCTACGGGAGCAACTAATGTTTTACGGACAGTAGGGAAAACAGCAGCAGTTGTCGTGTTATTATCGGATTTGCTGAAAGCGATAGTTCCTCTGTTGTTAGTTAAGGGAATTTATGCTTTTATCTCTGCTCCGATCTTAGAGCCTATTTTACCTGGAAATTGGGAATCGTGGTTAGTTGCAGCAGTAGCGATCGCGGCAATTTTCGGTCACAGTAAATCACTTTTCTTAAATTTTACTGGTGGGAAATCCGTAGCATCTAGTTTAGGTGTTTTATTAGTAATGAATCCTCTCGTCGCTTTGGGAACAGTCGCAGTTTTTGGGATTTTCTTATTAGTATTTAGAATTGTCTCCTTAAGTTCAATTGCGGGTGCGATCGCAGTTAATATTTTCATGATTGCCCTCGCACAACCCTTACCTTACAAGTTATTTGCTTTATTCGCCGGAATTTACGTGATTTGGCGACATCGTACCAATATCGAACGTTTATGGAAAGGAACCGAACCAGCGATCGGAGAAAAATTACAACAAGAATAACCTAATTTACCATAAATTCAACTGTTTATTCTCATTTTTCAATCAAACTTATTTTTGAGATTTTCGATGTATTTTTGCACTTCCTGGTGAGGTAATGCAAGTTGAACATCGCGATGATTAACAATTTTATGATTTTCGTTATAAGGTTTTTGATTAAAAATTAAACTGCCTAGCAATTTCAAAATTCATTTGCTAGACAGTTTCAATTATATCCTGTTCTTAAATTTAGTTATTACTTCGTTGATGTACGACGTTTGATGGGTTTCAAGGTAACTCCCTCAAAGTCATCGTCATCCTCCTCCACCGACATTGGAGAAGTTGATAAACGAATAACCCTGCTACCATCACTTTTAGTTTCTTCAAACATAAAAGTAGCTTCGGTTTTACTGTACAATGCTCCTGATTTAATCTCACTCAAGTGGTCTTGTAATTCTTCAATCTCAGCAGGAGCAGCACCACTAGCCTTGGCTTCCTCAATTAATTTTTCTATATCTTTAGCAGTAACTAGCATGATGCAAGCTCTAAAAGGACACTCCTACTATCATTACAAATTAGTGACTGAGTTCATGTCTGAGTTGAGAAAGAATTTTCACTTAAAATAGAAACAGAGACGATTTTAGATAAGATCGCCAAGCATACTAAGCAGATTATTTTATGCCTCGATCTGTTAAAGTTCACCCCGATCGCAAGGAAGAGATTCTCTCGGCTATACAGCGTAATGGATTTCTTCCTCAGGGCTATCTAGCGGCAAGTTTGGGGGTATCTCGCTCGACAGTTAGTAATTTTGTTAATAGTAAACCTGTTTCGATCTCTAAGTTTGAGGAAATTTGCGAAACTTTAGGGTTAGACAAGCGCCAAATTACTCAACCTATCGATCGCGAATATAATCCTGTTTCAGAAAAGTCCTCTCTTCGAGTAAATTTCTCTGCTTCTCAAGTATGCGAATTACTTTTAAGATTAGCAGAACTTCACCTCGAATTAAACAATCCCACTCTTGCTCTTGACTACTGTAACAAAGCTTTAGCAATTGCTACTGAGTTAGATATCCCTCTGGCGGCAAAGTGTCAGGCTTTACAAGAAAAATTGCTGAGTGAGTTAGAGTAGGTTAGCCGCAAAGTTATAATTTTTCCTACTATTATTAATTAAATTCAAGACTGTAAACTACACCAGCTAATCCGGAATGAGCGTGAACTGCTTTACCTTGATATTTCATACCTAGTTTTTGCGCTAAATTGAGGCTGGGAAGATTTTCTTCGCTGGAATAAGCACGAATTTCGGCAATTTCTCCCAAGGCTGACAACGCCTGAAAAAGTGCTGTCATTGCTTCTACTGCGTAGCCTTGACGTCGATACTGAGAATTAATACTGTAATAACATTCATAAATTTTATTTTCGTAAGGCGAAAAACCGCAAGAACCGATATATTTGTCTGATTCTGCTAGGGCGATCGCGTAAGCATGAACGATATTATCTGAATTATAAGATGAGGTTACGAAATTGAAGAGATCCGTTGCTCCTTGCTCAGTTTTTTGCTCGTCAGTGAAAGCCAGATATTTAGTTGAATCTAGATCGAGCATAAATTCTAAATAAGCTGGTAAATCCTTCACTAAAAACTGACGAATCACTAATCGTTTAGTTCGTATTGGCAAAGGGAGTTTCATTGATGAATCCTCAAAAATTCCGCGATCGCCTTGATTTGCTCAAAGTTCCTTTCGATCTGGT
>NZ_JAAHBQ010000095.1 GCF_020144665.1 Oscillatoria salina IIICB1
TTAATGGGGCATTGAACCCCATTAATTTACCGCCAAGAAGCCTCACACCATAATTTTAATTTGGTGTGAGATGAATTGGCGGGTCAGCTAAAATGCGATCGCACTACCAGTTACAGTTAGGACGTTTTAAGAGCGATCGTGCAAGCTAAAGCGATCGCTCTCATCTACCTAATCTCAGAGCATAGTGCTATACCAGTTAATAGTTTGTCATTATTCCCAATCCCCAATCCCCAATCCCCAATCCCCAATCCCCAAAATTAAGGAAGGGCTGGCGCACTCACTGCGGGAGTTTTACTCATTGTTCCTGAAAAAACCATACCCCGTTGAGCATCAATAGTCACAATTGAACCTTCGCGAATAATATTAGTAGCATTGTTGAAACCCACAATTACTGGAAGCCCCAGACGCAAACCAATGACAGCCGCATGGCTAGTTAAACTATCTTCTTCGGTAATAATACCAGCCGCTTTGCGGATAACATCAACATAAGCTGCATCTGTAGAAGGAGCAACTAAAATTTCGCCGTGGCTGAAATTGCCAATTTCCGAGGCATTGTAAACCACCCTAGCACGACCGCTAACGATCGTTTGACCGATACCAATACCTTTACCAAGCACGGCGGTAACTACTTCTACTTTAATTAGATCGGTGGAACCTGCGACTCCTTGCAGAGTACCTGCGGTCATAACAACTAAATCGCCTTCGGCAACTAAATCTTTTTCTTGGGCGACATTAATCGCAGCTTGGAAAGTTTGACCCGTACTAGGCAAATCTAATACGAGGAGAGGTTTAACTCCCCAAACCAGTTGCAGTTGTCTCGCTACATCAACGTGGGGAGTAACAGCTAAAATTGGGTTACGAGGACGAAACTTAGAAACATTACGAGCAGTTGCGCCCGTTTTCGTCAAAGTCATGATTGCTGATGCTTCTAATTGTTGAGCAATATGACTGACTGCGGCTGAGATGGCGTTAGGAATGGATTTAGTAGGGTTAGATTTAAGTTGAGGGCTTTCTAATTCCTGTTCGATGCAAGTAGCGATTTGCGCCATTGTCCGCACTGCTTCCACTGGATACTTACCGACAGCAGTTTCGTTGGAAAGCATGACTGCATCAGTACCATCAAGAATCGCATTAGCCACATCAGAAACTTCGGCACGAGTTGGTCGCGGATTATTGACCATGCTATCTAACATCTGGGTAGCAGTAATTACAGGGATACCGAGTTGGTTAGCTGTTGCAATCAGTCGCTTTTGCAAAATTGGCACTTGTTCGGCTGGTAACTCTACCCCTAAATCTCCCCTAGCTACCATGACACCATCGCAGAGAGAGAGAATCGCATCCATTTGTTCGATCGCTTCGTGCTTTTCGATTTTAGCGATTACTGGTACGGCTTTTCCGGCACTAGCAATTAGTTCTTTAATTTCCAGTACATCTTGGGGTTGACAAACAAAACTAAGGGCGACCCAATCTACACCTTGGTCTAAACCAAAGGTTAAATCCCGTCTGTCTTTTGCGGTTAAAGCGGGGATGGATAAGGAGACATTGGGAAAATTTACACCTTTGTTGTTAGAAAGGGTGCCACCGACAATAACTTCACAGTGTAACTCTTGTTTGTCTCGGTCTACTTTCTGGACGAGCATCTCAACCTTGCCGTCGTCGAGGAGAATTTTCGCCCCTGCGGGAACTTCTTCAGCGAGGCGATCGTAACTAACATAACCCATTTCTTGGGTACAAGGTATCTGACGACTGGTGAGAATATATTTTGCTCCTTTTTCCAGATAAATCGAGCCATGCTCGTATTTACCTAAGCGAATCTTTGGACCTTGTAAATCTTGGAGAATTCCCACGGGTCGGTCTAAATAATATGCTGTTTGACGAATCAAACGAACACTGCGCTGGTGGTCTTCATGAGTTCCATGAGAAAAGTTTAATCGTAGTGTAGTTGCCCCTGCAAGGATCAAGTCGCGCAGTATTTCTGGTTTGAGGGTTGCAGGTCCTACAGTAGCAACAATTTTAGTTCGACGAGGAAAAGTTAGCGATCGCATATTAATTGAAGGTACTTTTGAGCAAGAAGATTTATGTCTGGGTAGCAAAGCCAAAGCCTATACAGTCAGCTTAACTTTATCATCGTACACAACCGGGGCGATCTTACGCGAGCAAACCCGGCGATCGCGGATTGAACATTTCCCCTTCTTGGCTTCGGCAGGGAACGCCACCCATCAGGCTCCTGCCTCCCCAAAAAAAACCCGTGCGGCTTATTGACCACACGAGTTTCATAACACATTTACTTGATTTTGTCAAGCTATATTCTCATCTTTCAATAGAGAGAACATCTCACTAACTAGACGACAGAGAAATCAGCCCCAAAGACCAAATCATCATAGGATTCATCTCCACCGCCTTGTTGATCTTCAAAACCAACCAGGTTATCTCCGAGGATACGAACATGATCCACATTACCTGGATTCGCTTCTGGGAAGGCAAAGTAAGCCGCATCTGTATCGCCATCTGCCAAAATATATGGCGCGTACAAGAAGCCACCTGCAAGTAGCGATACAATGTCATTTTCGCCAAACTGGACTCGGCTTTGAGCTAGCGCTGCATCCGCGTAACCCTCTTCACCAGGAGCAATTTCATTTCCAAAAGCATCAAGGACAGTTCCTTCTTCATCTTGAACGATGTACAAGCCACCTCGGTTTTCAAAACCAGAATCTTCTTCCACATCAAATACAGCCCGCACTTGCTGACCTGCAAAATCAGTTAAATTAAAGATTTCCTTGCGACCTTGGAAACGTGGTAAATCCGAAGTATCAGGATCTAATTGAGTACCGATTGGTGGTTCCTCAGTGCTAGTTTCCACAGTCAAGACCAAATCGCCATAGGGAGCATCGTCAGTGTTACCACCACCTTCTAAGTCTTCAAAAGAAATTTCAAAGCCACCACCTTGAACGCTCGAAATCTCCGCCTGCTCAAACTCGTTTGCACCAAAGACCGAGCTAAAGAAGACATTGGGAGGAGTTTCACCACTTGACAAAGCTTCGAGAACAGTTTCAGTCGTGCTATCTCCTACTAAATAGAAGACTAAATTCTGAGCACCGTTGAAGCCGCTAATAATGCGCTCCTGTTCTGTCAAACTCACTTGCGAATTCTTCGACAAAGCCGAGAAGAGTACCTGCGACTGAGTGAGAGCAGCTTCGAGATAACCAGCATCATCTGGTTGAATGCCATTAATTGCGCCATTCTCATCAGTTACAAACACGCCCACTTCGTTAACATTCGCAGCCTCACTCGATTCCAGCAGGAATTGCAACGTAACATTATCACTCGGATCGCCACCAATAGTAAAGATACCCTCATCTTCAGTTATTTCCACTGTTTGAGTCGGATCGTTATCTTGGATTGACAGCGTAGCGGTAGACTGATCGCCGATCGCTGCATTTTCAACTCCAGTTACAGAGAAGTTAACCGTCTCCACTGGCTCATCGATATTGTCATCGATAATCGGTACTGTCAGCGTCTTACTAGTTTCACCAGCCGCAAAGGTTACAGATTGTGGGAAGCCTGTCGCCGTGTAATCATCACCTGCGGTAGCAGTTCCACCCGTAATGCTTACCCGTACCGTCGAAGCTTCATTGAGGTCGCCACCACTGCGAGTTAAGATGACCACTTGGCTGTTACCAGCATTTTCATTAACCGAGTAGCTGCTTGCAGAGAACTCAATCGTGGGTTCCTCTCCAGTTGCATCATTATCTTCAACGAACAACGTAGCACTGCTGCGAGTACCAATGTCAGCATTGTTCAACGCCGTTACCGAGAAGTTAACTGTCTCAGTATTTTCAACTTCGTTGTCGTCAACAATATCCAAAGTTACTGTTTTGATAGTTTCACCAGCAGTAAATTGAACGGGAACCGGGTTAGGGTTAACGTTGTAATCTTCACCACTCTCAGCAGTTCCGTTGCTCACGTTAACTGACACTAAAGAAGTTGTATTTAGGTCGCCACCGCTACGAGTCAGGGTAACAACGTTGACCGTACCATCTTCTTCACCTACGGTATAGCTAGCTTGAGAGAACTGAATCGTTGGTTCACCTGCTTGTGAGTCGTCATCAAGAATTGACAGCGTAGCCGTATCTTGAGCGCCGATCGTCGCATTACTAACTCCCGCAACCGAGAAAGCTACCGTTTCGGTGTCTTCAACTAGCTCATCATCAATAATTGGTACTGTCACAGAAGCAGTAGTTTGACCAGCAGCAAACGTAACAGTTTGTGGGAACGAACTATTATTGAAATCGGTTCCTGGTGTTGCTGTTCCCCCAGCCAAGCTAACCTCTACCTGGGTAGTATTATTGAGAGTTTCCGCATCGCCACTGCGAACCAGAGTAACGACTGTCGAAACCACATCATCTTCAGTAACAGTATAGTTAGCTTGAGCGAACTGGACGATCGCCGGAGTTCCCGTATCATCATCGAGAATTTGTACAGTAGCGCTGTCTTGGGAACCGATCGCTGCACCAAACAGATCGGTGACAGAGAAAGTAATCTCTTCTGTCTCCTCAACTAAGTTATCTTGCAAAACTGGAACTGTAATCGTGCGGCTGGTTTGATCTGGTGCGAAACTGACTGTAAGCGGGAAGTTCACATCGCTGTAATCTTCTCCTGCTTCCGCATCTCCACCTGTGATACTCACTTGCACAAAGGAGAAGTCACTTAAATCTGCACCACTACGAGTCAGAGTTACCGCCGAAACGACTGTTCCATCTTCTTCTACTTGATAAACAGGTTGCGAGAATTGAACGATCGGTTCTCCCACATCCTCATCGTCATTAATTTGCACAGTAGCGCTACTTTGTTCGGGATCGATATCGCCATTTGTAGCCTCAACCAGTTGTAAATTAATGTCTTCGGGTCCTTCAATCTCTGTATCTTGGGTAATCGGGATCGTAATTTGAGCGCTGGTTTCACCCGCCGCAAAGCTAACGGTTACAGGGAAGCCAGTATCGTCAAAATCAGTTCCCGGTGTCGCATCTCCACCCGCAATACTCACTTGGACGGTTGATTCAACACCTGTATTACCTTCGCGAGTAATAGTAATAACATCGATCGCGCCATCTCCTTCCTCAACCTCATAAAAGGTTTCCGAGAAACGAATAATCGGATCGCTCTCATCATCGATAATTTGCAGCGTCGCCGCAGCTTCTTCACCAACGATCGCGTTATTTGCATTAATCAAGCCGAAGGTAACGCTTTCTGTCCCTTCTTCGAGACTGTCATTGACAATTGGAACCGTAATGCTAGTAACAGTTTCACCCGCCGCAAACACTGCTGTGAGAGGGAAACCAGTTGCGTCGTAATCTTCGCCTGCGGTTGCCGTTCCACCGGTGATGCTGACTTCAACTGAAGAGGCTGTCTCAATATTGCCTTCACGAGTTAAACTAACAACTGCCGAGAGGTCATCTTCAATTACCCGGTAGATTGTTTGTCCGAACTGAATCGCTGGGGCTGCACCTTCGTCATCATCTAGCACTGTCACCGTCGCTATTTCAGTTCCGACGACATCACCATTAAGCAAGTTATCGAGTTGCAGCACAATTGCTTCAGGATCTTCAGCGACGCGATCGTCAATCAGAGGAATCGCAACTGTTTTGCTGGTTTCTCCTGGCGCAAACCGCACCGTTAACGGGAAGATTTCCGTGTAATCTGTACCAGCCGCAGCCGTTGTTCCTTCGGGAACCACACTAATTTGGACAAACGAATCTTCATTCGGGTTGCCAATGCGAGTCAGGGTAACTAACGTGCTATCTTCACCCGCAGTACCATTTTCATTCAGCGTGTAAGTTGCTGAAGTAAACTCAATTTGCGGCGTTTGGTCATCAACAATTTGCAAAGTCGCAAACTGTGGTTCAGCGAGGTTTGCTCCCGCGACTGGTACTACTTGTAACTCGACAGTTTCGATTAATTCAGCTACATCATCGACAAAGACAGGAATTGAAATCGTTTGAACTGTTTCTCCGGCTTCAAAAGTAACGTTAATCGGGAAATCGCGGTTGTCAAAGTCAATCCCTTCGTCTGCACCTTCACCACCTGTAGCCGTTCCACCAACCAAACTAACTTGCGCGACAACTTCCGTATTTGTTTGACCAATCCGTTCGATTGTCACTAAG
Source organism: Oscillatoria salina IIICB1 (assembly GCF_020144665.1). Taxonomy (NCBI): domain Bacteria; kingdom Bacillati; phylum Cyanobacteriota; class Cyanophyceae; order Oscillatoriales; family Oscillatoriaceae; genus Oscillatoria; species Oscillatoria salina. The sequence goes on from NZ_JAAHBQ010000095.1 coordinate 6,162, forward strand.
GTACTGCCTTCGAGAGGTACACCTTCTTCTGTCACCGAGAAAGTAACATCACCAAAGCGGACTGCGGAAGGATCGTTATCAATAATTGTCGCGGTAGCGCTACTTTCTTCTCCAACCACAACATTCGTACCATCGACAATATTGAAGATGATATCTTCGGCTGGCTCCGAATTTGGATCGTCAATGACATTAACTGTGAAGACTTGGGTAGCTTCCTCTTCAGCAAAAGTAACTGAAAGTGGAGTTGTATTCAGAGTGAAGTCAGTACCTAATTCTGCTTCTCCAGATACTTCGATATTTACTGTCGAAGTCTCGCTTAAGTCGCCTTCGCGAGTCACGCTAACGACGAAAGAACCAACACCTTCTTGGAAGTCACCTAAATTTACTTGAGAGAAAGTTACTGTCGGCGGATCGTTATCCAGTAAGCGAACTGTTGCCGAATCTGCTTGTTCGTCGATAATCTCAGCATTACCTTCTAGTCCTAAGAGAATTGTTTCTGGACCTTCGGATAGTTCGTCCTCAAACGCTTGAATTGAAACTGTTTTGCTAGTTTCTCCGGGAGCAAATGTTAGCGAGATGGGGAAGGGAGTGTTGTTAAAATCTGCACCTTCTACCGGATCTCCAAAAGGATCTAAAGTTCCTCCGGTTGCTGTACCGCCGTTAATTACTACCTGGACAACATCCTCTACACCCGGGAAACCTGTCCGAGTTATCGTTACTTGTCCTCCGGCTAAACTTCCATCCTCATTAATTTCGTAAACTGGTTCAGCAAAGGCGATCCGCCGTTCGTTCGTGTCGTAGATCAGAACAGTTGCGTCATTAGTCGGTCCGATCTGGGTTTCTTCGCTGAACAGTTCCAGGGTGAGATTTTCGATCCCTTCGTCTTCCTCGTCATTGACAATACCCAGGTCAATGGTTTGGCTAGTTTCTCCGGGAGCAAACGTGACGAAAATCGGCGGTTCGGTGGTGAAATCGTTATCCTCAAGACGTGCTGTACCTCCAGTAATACTGATTTGCACTACCGAAGTCACTTCGTCAACATCAGCACCAAACCTGGTGAGGGTAATTTCAGTTTCCTCTCCCACAGAGACAACTTGTTCTTCGCTGAGTCGGTAGATTGGTTGAGCAAACTGTACGGTTGCTGGATCGTCGTCAGCAATAATTACAGTAGCTGTGTCATCTTGTCCTTCTACCACACGAGTCGTCGCATTGTTTGCGGGAGTAATCCGTAAGCGAATTTCTTCGTTTGGTTCGCCGAATTCATCGTTAATCAAAGGCAGATTAACTTGTTGAATCGCTTCTCCGGCGGCAAAGTCTACCCGAATCGGGAACAAGTTTGTCGAGTAATCTTGACCTGCTTGAGCAGTAGTTCCTTCGGGAATCACTTCGACGAACACTGAGGATGGAGTCAAGTTGATCGCATCTCCAATACGTCGCAGGAAGATTACTTCGCCCGTACCATCTTCGTTAACTTCGTAAATCGGCGGTGCGTCGGGCAATAAGCTGGAGTCGAGGAATTCAACAATTGGTGCGTCATTGTCCAGAATTTCCAGGGTAGCGCGGTTAACTTCACCAATTTCTGCATTTTCGCCTGGATTGCCCAGTCGGAAGATCACAGTTTCCGTTGGCTCAAAGCGAGCATCTTCAAAAACTGGTACTGTTACCGTGGTGATTGTCTCTCCTGGGTTAAAGAAGATAGTTAGCGGGAAGTCACTGTTATTGTAATCGGTTTCGCTAACATTCGTCGGACCACCTGTGGCTGTACCGCCGACGATACTCAAATCTACTGTTGCACCAAAGTTAGTGTTACCTGTGCGAATGAGGGTGACTAACTGGCTACCTTCTGGAATTGTGCCATCTTCACCTACTTGGAAGGGATCTTCTTGGGCGAATTCGATCGTGGAAAGGGCAGCTTCACCTTCGTTGTCAATAATTTCCAGGGTAGCTGCATCTTGAACCCCGATCTCAGCATTGAATACAGGAGCGATCGTTAGCCCAATTAATTCCGGATCTTCCTCAACATCATCGTCGATAATCGGGACTGTGAACGTTGCTGTGGTTTGTCCCACCTCAAATCCTACTGTGAGGGGGAAGTTAGTGTTGGAGAAATCTTGTCCTGCTACAGCCGTAATGCCATTAACATTGACTTGAACGGCGGAGAATTCATTGGCGTTACTGCGTGTCAGGGTAATCGCTGCACCAATTGGACGTCCATCTTCAAATACTTGATAGCTGTCGCGATCGAATTGAATTGTTGGGGTTGGTGCATCTTCGTCGTCTTGAATCGTCAGCGTGAAGAAATCGTTTTCACCAATTACTGTATTCTCGCCAACGTTAATTAGCTGGAAGGCTACGGTTTCCGGTCCTTCGACGATCTCGTCATCTAGTACCTGGAATGTCACTGGCGCACTGATGGTTTCTCCTGGTGCAAAGCTAACCGTAACTGGGAAGGCGCTATCGTCGAAATCTACACCTGGTTCGGCTTCGCTACCTTCAACAATACCTACTTGTACTTCTGCACCTGCACCGAGGTTAGCATCGTCGCGGATGACACTGAGGGTTGCAACGGTTCCTCCTTCAGCTTCAGCTACAGTTCCGGCTGTGACACTGAATTGAACGGTGGAGAAGCTATCATCGTCGAGGATCGACAAGGTAGCGTTATCTAGTTCTGAATTCAGTTGACCGTTGGTAAGTGTACCTAATTGGAATTCGACGGTTTCTGTGGATTCTTCTAGTGCGTCGTTGACAATGGGAATCGTAATTGTCTGACTGGTTTCTCCGACTGCAAAGCTAACCGTCACTGGGAAGTTAGTATCGTCGAAATCGTCACCTGGTGTTGCATCTCCGCCGCCGATGCTAACTTCCACAGTGGATTCGGCTGTAGTATCGCCGAGACGCTCAACGGTAATTACCGCATCGCTGCCACTTTCGTTAACTTGGTAGTCAACTTGAGAGAACTGAATAATCGGTTCTGCTTCGTTGTCAATGATTTGCAGTGTTGAGGTTGCTAATTCACCGATACTCGCGTTTTGGACAGGCGATACTTGGAAGGTAATATCTTCGATCGCTGCATCATCTAGATCCAAATCCCCGAAGATTGGTACTGTAACCGTGGCACTTGTTTCTCCTGCTGCAAAGCTTACTTGCAGTCCCGAAGGTAGGAAATTAGTATCGTCAAAGTCATCACCTGGGGTAGCCGTTCCACCTGTAAGGCTGACGTTGACAACACTGGGGATATCGGTATTCGCGCCGTCTCGTGTGAGAGTTACTACAACCGAATCTACAAAATCTTCTTCGTCACCTTCGACTACTTGGTAAACAGCTTGGGAGAACTCCACATCTGGGGCTTCGATATCATCCAAGATGTTAATTGTCGCAGTTTCTTCTCCCTCAGCTACAGCCGCATTAGACAAAGCTTCTAAGGTAGCAATAATCGTTTCTGTACCTTCGTTATCCAGGTCATCTTGGAAGATGGGAATTGTTACTTGAACTGTTTGCGTGGTTGCGGTCGCATTTGCTGCAAATAAGATAATCCGAGGGAAGACGTTATTATCAAAATCTACTCCCGGAGTCGCTGGGTTGTCCCCTCCCTCAGTGAGACTTAGTTCTACAAAGGAGGTTTCATTGAGGTCTTCACCTTCCCGTACTAAGGTAATAACTCGCGAACCAGTACCATCTTCATTGATGATAAATACGTCTTCTTGGAAACGAACTTGAGGTACTTCGCCTTCATTATCGAGAATAGTCAGGGTTGCTGTTGCGTTGTCGATGACCGTCGCATTGTCAACCGGAAGAATGGTAAACTCGACTGTTTCGTCAGGAATTTCGACAATCTCGTCATCAATAATCGGTACGATCACACTAGCAGTTTCTGCACCAGCAGCGAAGGTAACTTGAATTGGCGATAAATCTAAGAAGTCGAGTTCTCCATCAGGTGCGTTTGCTGTACCGCCAATGACGCTAACTTGAACTGTAGTCGGGTTGTTGTAGTTACCGAAGCGTTGCAGGATTAACTGGGCTGCGGCTGCACCTTCGCTGACTTCAAAGTCTTGTTCTAAGAAACTAACTTGCGGTTGTTCGTCATCGAGGATTACGAAGGTAGAACTACTAATATCGCCAGGAGAAGCATTCCCTAAGAAGCGATTAATCGTAAAGGCGATCGTTTCATTTTCTTCAATTTCGTCATCTGGCAGAACTGTAAAAGAGATTGTCTGCGTTGTTTCGTTAGGTGCAAAGGAAACCGAAATTGGCGAAGTACCAATCTCATAGTCTGAACCTTGCTCTGCTGTTCCTCCAATGACGCTAACTTCTACTTCTGAAGAATCGATAACGTTTCCTTCACGGGTTAGGGTTACGGTAACAACTTTTGGCAGATCGTCTTGGTCATTTGGTTCTTCTACCTGACCTTCATCGAGGTCATCTTCGAGTACCGCGAAGCTAACTGAAGCAAAATTAACTACCGGGTTTTCATCATCGATGATTTCTAAGGTAGCTATACCTTGCTCCGGAATCACATCGTCGTCACCTGCATCCAAGATGCTATAAACAACAATTTCTGTTCCTTCGCGGATATCGTCTTGGATAATTTCGATCGGTACTAAAGCTGTGGACGAACCTGCTGCAAAGGTTACGGAGATAGGATCTTGACTAGTAAAATCACTACCTTGTTCTGCCAGTTCTGGGCTTGCTGGTAGTTGGTCGTTCAAAATTCCTACTGAAACAGTAGCTTCTTCACTAATGTCGCCAGTACGGAATAAAACTACGCCTTCGGTACCATTAATCGGTTGCCCATTTTCCCTGATCCGGTAGAGATCGGCACCAGGAAATGGTTCTTCCCCTAGCTCAGGTTCGATAAAGCCGATCGCTCCGGGATCGTCGTCGATAATTGTAATACTGGCACTGGTTTGAACTCCAAGATCGTTCGGTAGTCCACCAAGTGCTAAGTTAATTGTTTCCGTTCCCTCGGAAACGTTATCGTCAATGATGGGAACTGTAATTGTTTTGCTGCTTTCACCAGAGTTAAAAATAACGTCAACCGGAAAGACAGAAGTATAATCTGCTCCTGCTTCAGCACTTCCGCCAGTAACACTTACCGTTACTGTCGTTTGTTGACCGAAACCACCATTACGGACGAGAGTAACTGTAGCTGGACCTAAGTTTTCATCAACTGGGAAATTAACGTCAGCAAACTCTACAGCCGCATTTCCTTCGTCATCAAGAATGTTGAGAGTAGAATTTGTTTGGTCGCCAAGAGCAAAATCGAGGCTATTGAGATTAAAGTTGATAGTTTTTGTGCCATCAAGGACGGTATCGTTCAACAATTCAACAGGAACTGTTGCAACCGATTGACCTGCCGCAAAGGTAATATCAAACCTATTTTGCGCTGGTGCAGTGTAGTCAGTTCCCGCTATTGCTGTCCCCCCGGTAATACTTACCCTGACTGTACCAGAACCTTGAAGATCGCCTAAGCGGGTTATCGTAACTACGTTAGAAGTTGTGTCAGCTTCAATGTCTTGGAAAGTACCTAGGGAAAACTCGACTGCTGCTGCTTCATCATCAAGAACGGTTAAGGTAGCACTGTCTTGGGCGCTTGTACCTTGTTGACCAGCGAGGGTAAAGGTAATATCCTCTGTCGCTTCAGCAATGTCGTCATTAACAGCAGTAACAGTGAATGTAGTGCTAGTTTGCCCTGCGGGAATAGTAACGGTAGTGGGAAAGTCAACATCATCGGTGTTTTCACCACTAACACCAACCTCAACTACCGCGTCAGCTTGATCTGTTCCGCTCGTTCTGTTAATCGTGACAGCAAGTGTATTTCCTTCTGTGACATCACCTAGGTCGTTATTGGCAAATTCGACAACTGGGCTGAGACTGTCGATGATATTTACGACTCCACTAGGAGTATTTCCCAAAGAGTAGGTGAAATCAGGTTGAGTGTTTTCGTCGTCTGGTAAGAGAGTAAGTTCTACACCTTCGTCAACTTCAAAGTTGGCATCGTTTACAGGTGTAACGGTAATTGTTCCTGATGTCGCACCGGGAGCAATAGTTAAAGTTCCTTCACCTTGGTTGAAGTTGACGATCCCTTCACCAGCACTCAAGGTATAGTCGTCGGGGTCAATAGCATCACCACCAATGTTAAATCTTATTGTTAAGCCATCGGGAGGAGGAGCCGGGTTGTCTAGGGTAATCTGGAAACTTCCCGGAATCTGACCCTCTTCTTGGGCATCAACAATAGTACCGACGTTGACGCTAAATTGTTCGGCGATATCGTTGTCGATGACTGTAGCCGTAACGGTGTTGGTTACTTCCCCATCGACAACGATTAAATCGTTGAAAGGAGCGCTAGCCGTGTGGGTAATGAGTGTTTTTTGCGCTCCTTCAACATCCTCATCGTCAACTGCATCGACAAATACAGTTTGTGCAGTAGTATCAGTGAAAGTTAGGACGATCGCTTCGCCTGCTTCTGCACCGTTAAGTGTAATTTCATCGTTGCTGGGACTGACTGTTACTGTAACTGGAGCAGTTGGAGCAGTGCTCAGTCTGACTGTGTAGCTATCATTGGTAGTGCCACCTTCAGCTACGACAGTGATTCCTGGGGTGATATCGTCGTCTTGCTCGATGATGACTCCAGGAGCATCATTGTCGATGATTGATATTGTTGCTGTGTCTGGAGTCCCTACAGTGTAATCATTACCTTGACTGTCCTCTTGTATATCTAGGAAAAGGGTTTCTGATTCGAGATCGTCGTCCTCAAATGTTCTGACAACTAGAGTTGCTGTGGTTTCTCCTGGTGCAATGGTAAATATTATCGTATTACTATCAACATTGGTAATTTGTCCGGTAATACCTGCACCCCCGGCAAAGTTGAAGTCATTTAAGTTACTCCCGGCACGTCTTTCTGCTGTTCCGCCAAAGTCAGCTTGAACTGCTAGTCCTAAGTCTGGGGCTGGTTCATTCAGACTAATAACAAATGTACCGTTGGTGATGCCACCTTCAAAAGCGTTGCTACTATCCGTAATCGTTACTATCGGAGCCATAGTTATATCAAAATTGGTATCGTCGGGTGTATTATTTGTAAATTCGGTATCACTGATTAAAACGATGCTACCAGTATCTGGGTCGCCACCTTCGTCAAAGATACCGCCACCTGTAGCAGCATCATTGTCTGTAAACGTACTACCGATAATTGTTGTGTTAGAGTCTTGTTTGTTAGCAATAGCACCTCCTTGATCGGCAGCAGTGTTATTACTAAAGGTGGTGTTCCTAATTGTGGTTGTACCGTCGGCAAAAGTGTGAATGGCTCCTCCGTCATCAGTTGCTTCGTTTCCGGTAATTAAGCTATCGTTGACTGTCAAGATGCCATTGTTGTTGTTGATTGCCGCACCATCTCCGGCTGTACCTGGTTCGTCTGGTCCGGCTAGTCCGTTCTGAAGAATTACGTTATTAAGCGTGAGGTTGCCGTTTCCCGAAGGATTTGCCGGAACGTCACCACCTTGAGGATTTGGTCCTGCGATGTAGAAAATGCGAAATGGGTCTGTTGCTGATGGCGATCTTTGAATAGTTGCGCCATTACCATTAATAGTAATGGGACTGGTTATAAATGGTAGTCCAGTTGCACCTAAAGCAAAGCCATTTGGTCCGTTAGGATTTCCTGCAAATGGTGCTGTTAGGTTATAGGTAGTTCCGGTTAAGTTAATTGTGTCTGCTTCTGAGTTAGCGTTTGCTTGTTGAATAGCAGTAATTAGCTCCGCTACCGTAGCAGCATTAAAAGTAGCTAAAATTCCTTCATAGGTTGCAATTACTTCTGGTGTAAATGCCAGAGATGATTCTATTTTCCCGGTAGTAAATTCTAGGTTCCAATTACCTCCTTTTTCCCTATTCCCGGTAGGTGTACTTGTTGCAGCTACTTGACTACTCGTTAGCTGACTCAACTGGTCAATAAAAGCTCTACCTTTCTCTGTTTCAGCTACGTTACAACCATAGATTAGTAAGGGCGCACCTGCGAGATTTTTGCCCCAACTTTTTATTTCTAAGGCGTAGTTGGCTAAGTTTTCTCTACTTAAATGACTGTTACCTAGCTGGATACTGCCTGGAAAACCATGACTAATTATGTGTAAACTCTTGACAAATTCCCCTTTTAATGCTTCAGTAATTTGCTGAATCCCGTCATGAGATTCATCCAGTAACAAGACTTTCGCACCACTATGTACTCCAGCCAGGAGTAAGTGATAATTTTCTACCCTGGTATCAATTACTACCAGCATTCCTGTACCGAGTTGGCAATTTTGTCTTTCCGGATTTAAGTCCCAACTTTTGTAAAGTTGAGGTAAAGCCCTAGGTGAATTTTGCGTAATCTTACCTGTTGGAGAATAATTTTGCTGTTGCGAGAGTAAAGTAATCATAAAGCTTACCAGATGAGGTTTTCTAACGCAGGAAGAGCGATTCCTACCGTTATGTTTGACGTTAATAGTTGAATTTTTCATCACTGTCGCTCTCCCTGAAGTTTCTACTGCGATCGCAAATAGGGCTTGGTAACTAGCACAGCGTCAATACCAATTTACCCATCGTAACTCCCTTGGCAGGAAAAGAGTCGCGATGGTGAGGTTAAGTACACAGCAAGTTTAGTCGGTTTCAATTTTAACCTCCTGTTAGGCTTTGTCAATGCGCCTTCGGTAGCACTTGCCAGCAAAATATTCCTTTGTAACTTTGTTTGTGTGAGGGATTTGACAATGGTTGTCTCAAAGGAGAAAACACTTACGCCAAATAGCAACGGTAGTTAACTAAATGTAAAGTTTGCTTATCCGAAGATAAACCTGGGAACATTATGCCCTATTTATGTGTGTTATCATCACTTTCTCCCAGGAAAATTTCGGAAATTTCTGTTTTCTTTTCCTTTCAGGAGAGCAATGAGTAATCTTATACTACATTCTTGTCAAGCTTTTGCCCTCGTTATTTACCTCTAAGGGTTTTTACTTAGATAGAAGACAGCCAAGCCTGAGAAACCCTCGGTTATTAGCGAAATTTCCTCGAAACGACTAAATCCTGACTACAGCAAAATAGCACTCGATTTTAACCGAGTTAAACTATCAGAGAGTGATTTGAATCACTGGCTAACTATTTATAATTGGCTTCACTCAGTTGAGCCTCGGTAAGATTAGCATTAGCTAAAGCTGCACCTATCAAATTAGCTTGATTCAAGTTAGCATGACTGAAGTTAGCTCGCTCCAAGTTCGCGCCCCGCAAATCTGAGTTAAACAAGTTAGTATAAGTTAGATTCGCGCCGACAAATTGGGCATTAACTAAGTTAGCGCTGTCTAAGTTAGCACCAAATAAGCCAGCATTGTTAAGATTTGCTTCCCGTAAATTCGCCCCAGACAAAAATGCACCGTTGAGGTTAGCATTGGTAAAGATTGCTCGGTGCAGATAGGCGTATTTAAGGATCGTACCTGTCAGATTAGCATTACTGAAGTTGGCAAGATTGGCTTTGGCGTTGGTTAAATCGGCTTCGCTCAAATTAGCACTTACTAAATTAGCTCGATTTAAACTAGCATTCTTCAAATTCGCCTTACTTAAATCGGCATTATTTAAATCAACTCCATTTAAGCTGGCTGTTGCTAAAATTGCTTCACTTAAATTGGCATTTTCTAACTTGGCTTCAGTTAAATTAGCATCAATTAAAACTGCTTGGCTTAAATCAGTTTCGCGCAAATTAGCCCCTGCTAAATTAGCATAATCTAAAGCTACCCGATGCAATTTTGCTTCGGAAAGATCGGCATTATTTAAACTAGCCACTTTTAAACTTGCTTGTTGCAAATTCGCTTCACTTAAGTTGGTTGCCGCAAAATTAGCGTTATTTGCTTTAACTTTCACTAAATCCGCCGTTGCTAAATTAGCATAACTAAAATTAGCTTCATTCAGATTAGCTTGATTCAATAAAACTCCTGTTAAATCTGCGGCAAATAAATTAGCCTTCTTTAAATTTGCCCTTGATAAATCAGTGGCTTTTTCTCCTTGTCTATTTAATTTTGCTTCTCTGAAATTTGCTTTTTCCAAGTTAGCAAAAGATAAGTTTGCTCCGCGTAATTCCGCAAAACTTAAGTCAGCCCCGACTAAGTTTGTTTCACTCAAATTCGCACTATCTAGTTTGGCTAAACGAAGATTTGCACCGCTTAAATCAAGATTACTTAGTTCGGCATTCCGTAAGTCGCAACGGTAGCAAGAATTGGTTGATAACAGTCTTTCTACATCTGATTGTTTCGCTGCTGTTGCAGGTAGGGCGAGAAAGAGAGTTGTTACACAGGTAGTAATTACAAGTTTGTGTTTCATTTTCGATCGCAGATTGACACAAATTGGGGCAAATAGTTGTTTGGTTTTATGGCTTGGTTTGCGATTTTAGAGGCTGCGGTTTGTGTTCGCGGGGGGTGAGTTTTTGGTAGTTGACTTTTTTTTAATCTTGACATATATTATTTATATAATGGAGTGGTTGCGTTGATTGATAACGGCAGATATTCCCATTATAAAGAACTCTATTTAAAAAATATCAGAAAATCGCTTTTTTGTCTAGTCCCCCAAAAAAAAATTTAGTTGTGCGGTAAAAAATTTTCATAATGACAGCCAAGTGGAGTTGTAAGTCTTGGGGAAAGAAATTTTCAGCGAGATTGTTTAGCTAACCAATAACCGCAAAGGATACCAACTAGACTAGCAGTCAAATCGAGCCAACTAAAAGTCCGATTGGGAGAGAATGACTGAACGAACTCTTCCACCACGGTAAAAATCCCAAACATTAAAGGCCATAGAGGTATTTTACAACCAAAAATAATTTTGTGTCGATGTTGAAGCAAGCATTGACCGAGATAGGTAGCAATTCCGTAGAGAATCAAATGTCCGAGGGTATCGTGATAGGGGATATCATTAAGCTGGGCGGGAAGATTTCCTGTATAAGCAGCGACAAAGATTGAAAGCAGAATCATACCATAGATAAAAGAGGCGATGGCTACGCCGACCTTGCGGTAAGTCCAGTTGTCATTAACTAATTTGCTATTGTGCTGTTTCATCGAGAAAAAGGGTAAATAAATGTCTCTCTGTGACTACTCATTGCTTGATGATAATTCCTGAATTGGGGTAGGTGGTTCAGTATTTGGTAATTGTTGACGAATTTCAGCCAAGAAAGATTCTTGTTGTTGCTTGAGTTGTGCAGTAATTTGGCTTAACTGAGTTTCATAAGTAGTTTGTAAAGACTGAATTGCTACTTGTAGCTGTTGGTTATTTTCAGTTAATTGATTTTGACAAGCTTGTTCGAGAGAAGTGAGACTATCTTGCAATATTTCCTGATATTGTGCTTGCAGTTTTTCCGGAGAAACAGAGGAATTAACTTGGTAAGCTGTTTGGAGAGATTCAAGAGTTTCTCGCATCCGCGACTCATAAGCTTTTTCTAGTTCGGAAACAGTTTTCACAGTTTGTTGAGAATAGTCCCGTTGTTGTTCTTCAATTCTTTGTTGCAATAACCAGTAAGTGATGCCAAAACCGATCCCAACACCAATGATAAAGGCGATAATGATGATAACTTCCATCAGGATAGCTCCTCCTAGGGTTATTTTTGCTAGAGAGTAACACGCGATCGCTACCAGATTTATATTATAAGTTTATCGTGAATATTTTAGTTTAATTTTTCTCTCCAGCCAAGGTGATAAGGGGGTGACTAAGAACTGGAAGTAATTTAATTAGTTGGTAGTGAGAACTAAAGTTCTCTAGAAAAAGCGAGAAAGATTCGATGACAAGCTGAGATTAATTTTCGCAGTTAGGAGGGAAGAATGAAATCTATGAGAATGAGAAAGCTTTGAGAAAAATTCATCAGGAAAATTTGTAGAGACTTTGCCGACAGCGACTCTAGACTAGACAGTTAAATATTTGGGGGAATTGTCTCCTATTACTAGAGAAGTGAAAATTTTAATTCCCTAGAAAAAGCGAGAAAGATTCGATGACAAGCTGAGATTAATTTTCGCAGTTAAGAGGGAAGAATGAAATCTATGAGAATGAGAAAGCTTTGAGAAAAATTCATCAGGAAAATTTGTAGAGACTTTGCCGACAGCGACTCTAGACTAGACAGTTAAATATTTGGGGGAATTGTCTCCTATTACTAGAGAAGTGAAAATTTTAATTCCCTAGAAAAAGCGAGAAAGATTCGATGACAAGCTGAGATTAATTTTCGCAGTTAGGAGGGAAAAATGAAATCTATGAGAATGAGAAAGCTTTGATGAAAAACTGAGAATAATCCTCTTAATTAGTAGTGAGAAAAACTTTGATGACAAACCAAGCGTAAATTAATCAGTTTGTAGAAGGTACTCGAATAGTGTTTGTAAATCTAGGTTAATCTAGAAAAGTGCTACAATGCTGACTATGAAGGGTAGAAACTTAGGTTTTGCTTCAAGCGGAGTTATAAACATCCACAGCAGGGCTTCTCTCAGAGTAGCACCGACTAGAAACAAAATAAATTTCTTAAGTTAGCGAGAATGTCTTAGTATTTACTACGAACGGGAAAATCATTAGGGAAATCATGGCGAAATTTTATCAAGAATTAACTCCAGAATTAACTGAATTTATCAAGAAACAAAAAATGTTTTTTACCGGAACCGCACCACGAGAAGGGAGGATTAATCTTTCTCCTAAAGGTATTGATACTTTTCGCTGTTTGGATAGCAAAACTGTTGCTTATCTAGATTTAACTGGAAGTGGCAATGAGACGGCGGCGCATATCTCAGAAAATGGACGACTGACGATTATGTTTTGCAGCTTTGACGCACAACCTTTAATTTTACGTTTGTATGGAGAGGGAAGAGTAATTCATCCTCGAAATGAAGAATGGTTGAGTTTGATTGAGTTGTTTCCTCAGTTGCCGGGAGAAAGACAAATAATTGCTTTACAAATTAATTCGGTACAAACTTCTTGCGGTTTTGGCGTACCGATATATGAGTTTCAGCAACAAAGAGAAACTTTAATTGCTTGGGCGGAAAATAAAGGTGAAAAGGGAATTAAAGAGTATCAAGAAGCGAAAAATCAAACTAGCATTGATGGTTTACCAACGAAATTGTTTGTAGAATAAGTAACCGCAGATGAAGGCGGATTTGTTGTAGAAAAAAAAGATGAACAAACACTTGCAATTTCTAACAGTTGGTGGTATTCTAAGCCTGAGTGCTAGTTTGGGGGTGGTATGTCCAGTTGTGGCACAGCAAGGGTTATTCCTAGCTTACCCGCCTACAGAACACGAAACTACGGCGAGTCAAATATTCTTGATTGGGAGTGCGAGTCCTGAAGGGGAAGTCTTGATTAATGGTAAGCCTATTCAACGTAGTTCGATGGGACATTTTGCACCGAGTTTCCCTTTGGAGATGGGGGAAAATCGCTTTAGGATCCGCTATGGAAATCAAGAAGTTAAGGTGACGGTAACGCGCGTTTCTAATCTGCCGTCAATACCTGCTGGGGTAGCGTTTGCAACCGATTCTTTTACGCCGGGGAGAGATATTAGCAGATTGCCAGGGGAGTTAATTTGCTTTGGGGCGATCGCGCCAGCGAACGGACAAGTTTCGCTGCGTTTGGGAAATGAAAATATTCCTTTAACAGCCCAACCGCAAAACGTTCAGCTACCGCCTAATTCCGCAGTTCTAACTGCTCAAAATGAACCAAATGTCATTTCTGAAATTAGGGAATATAGCGGCTGTACTACGGTAGAAAAACCGGGTAATTTAGGCAACCCTGTTTATCAATTAAGCTTGGGAGGAAAGACAGTTACGCAGCAAAGTCCGGGGAATGTCACTATTCTTGCACCGACTAATTTAGCAGTAGTAGAAGTAACCGCAGATGCAGGTGTAGCGAGGACGGGTCCGACTACTAATTATTCTCGTTTAACGCCTTTACCCAAAGGAACGATCGCGGCGGTGACAGGGAGAGAAGGAGATTGGTTGCGACTTGATTATGGTGCCTGGATTAGGGAAAATGAAACTCAAGTAATTGCTACCAATGTGCCGCCCAAATCTTTAATTCGCAGTATCACTTCTCGACAAGTTGCTGGGGCGACCGAGATAATTTTTCCCCTGCAAAGTCCGGTTCCGGTTAGTATTAATCAAGGCGAACAAACTTTTACTTTGAAACTGCATAATGTCATCGCCCAAACTGATACAATTCGCTTAGACGATGACCCTCTAATTAAACGTTTAGATTGGCAAGTTCCTACACCTGGTGAAATTGAATATACTTTTCATTTGAAATCTCCACAACAATGGGGTTACGATTTGAGATATGAAGGGACGAGTTTAATTTTATCTTTACGCCATTCACCAGCACAAATTAGTCAATCTTTGAGTGGTATTAAGATTTTACTCGATCCCGGACATGGCGGTCAGGAATTAGGGGCGAGGGGACCAAATGGCTATCCGGAAAAAGATGTTAATTTGGCTGTTGCAAAATTATTGCAAGAAGAGTTAAAAAGACGCGGGGCGACGGTTTACATGACGAGAGAAAGCGATGTAAACGTATCCTTGGCAGATAGGGTAGCGATGATTCAAGAAGTGCAACCAGCGATCGCGCTTTCCGTTCATTACAATGCTCTACCAGATAGTGGCGATGCTGTCAATACTGCGGGAGTAGGAATGTTTTGGTATCATACCCAAGCACACGATCTAGCAGTATTTTTACACAATTATCTTGTTGAAAAATTAAATCGTCCCTCTTACGGAGTATTTTGGAATAACCTTGCTTTAACTCGCCCTCACATTGCCCCAGCAGTATTAATGGAACTAGGATTTATGATTAATCCGGTAGAATTTGAATGGGTAAGCGATCGCCAAGCCCAACGCCAATTAGCAAATACTCTTGCTGAGGGGATTGTCGAATGGTTTAGGGAAGTTAACGAATCTCGCTAATCAATTTAGAGGCGTTGGTAGCAACGTCTCTAGATTAACTACGGATAATTGCTAAATTTAAACATCCTCCTATCGGTATATATTTGCACTTCATTTTCTGTTAATTGCTGACCGATAGTCACCCTATATTGCAAGACACTTTTGTTAGTAAAATTAATTCGAGTGCCGTTTGTTTTCAACGTTGAGGCATTTGCTGGAGTTAATGCCGCGATCGCCGCGATCGTTGCAGTTACTGATGATTTTTGCCAATAGTTCATTTTTCCACTGCTAAATCTTTGTCATTAAGAATACTTTTTTTTAAGAAAGTTTCCTAGAAAAACTATTTCTCCATAACTTAATTTACAACTAACACTAAAATTTTACTCTGGTCAGAGAAAAAAGATCAAAAAAAGACCCAGTTGAGACTGGGTTAATACTTTTAATCATAAAAAGTTGCTTTTGTCAAGCAATATCTACTCGTACAACCAAATCATCATAACTAAGATCGCCACCACCAAACATATCCTCAAAAGCGAAAGTGTTATCTCCCAAAAGACGGATATGGTCGATCCGATCTGGATTAGCTTCCATAAAGGCAAAATAAGCCAGAGGAATACTGTTAATAGTACCATAAAGATTATCCGGATTTGCTGACAAAAATTCCTCTGGCGTACCATCAGCAATGAGGTAAGGTGCGATAAGCTGATTAGGAAGCGGTGAAGTAAGATCTACTCGTCTAGAAATAGCAGCCTCAGCATAACCATCGTCACCTGGATTAAGATTGTCAATAGTACCTGTAAGATCGTCAATTTGATAAAAGCCAAAAGCATTATTTAAAGTAGCATCGCGGCTAATGAAAAACTCAGCAGTTATAGGTTGAGTAAGGTTGCGTAAATCAATTAATTCTGCTTCAGGTAGTCCTTGATAATGAGTTTCTGGTTTAATTGATTCAGAAGTCATTTCGACTTTCATTACCAAATCATTAAAATCAGCATCTCCTCCATTCAGTAAATCTTCCCAAGCTAAGGAAAAAGCGTTTTCAGCTAGAGAATTAACTTGTAAATGTTCAAAACTATCTGGGTTATTTGTAGCTGAAGTAAAAAAGACATTCGCGGAGGTATGTCCAGCTTTCAGATCTGCTAAAACAGTATCAGTAGTGCTATTTTGTACTAAATAAAAACCCAGGATATTTTCCGAATCGAAGCTGAAACAACGAGTAGAATTGATAACTGGAGAACGATCGTTTGCTAGGGCAGAAAAAATTACTTTTCCTCTGGAAAGAGCAGCTTCTTGATAACCATTTTCCCCTGGTAAAAACCCGTCAATTCTACCTTGTTCGTCATCGACTAAAAAGACTCCAATTTCATTGACGTTGCTTGCATTTACCTCAGTTAAACTGAATTTCAGTTGACTAATTCCTTTGTCTCCAGTTATCTCAAAAAGATCGTTAGCTTCAAGGAAATTTAAGCTAGTATTATTGCTATCATCAGGAGGTAGTGTCGTAATTTCTTCAACAACAGCTAATTCAAAAGTATCGCTAACGGTTTCCTTTCCATCGTCAGCAATAAGAGTAAGAGGGTAATTCCCCACAGTAGTAGGAATACCGCTGATAACTCCCGTCTCGCTATTGAGAGTTAAACCATCAGGTAAGTTGTCAGCAGTGTAAGTAAGAGTATCATCATCGATGTCGCGAAAGTTATTGCTGATGTCGAGAGTGAAAGAAGTATTTTCAGTAATTTTCCAATCAGCGATCGCACTGACGACAATTGGTGGATGATTATCATCAGGAGGTGGTGTCGTAATTTCTTCAACAACAGCTAATTCAAAAGTAGTTTTCACACTACCACCATTACCATCATCTGCGGTGACAGTAACTCTGCTAACACCGACAGCATTATTAGTAGGAATACCCTGAATAACCCCAGTAGTTATATCAATAGTCAAACCATCAGGTAAACCAGTAGCAGAATAGATAAGAGAGTCACCAGCATCGATATCGCTGAAATTTTCGCTGACATCCAAGCTAAAAAGATTACCTTCTGTAGCTTGGCGATCGCCAATTTGAGTTACAGTTGGTGTATCGTTAGTATTGTCAACTGTTAAATTAAACAGATCGCTGACAGTTTCCTCTCCATCTGAAACGCTAACAGTAACATTGTTGCTACCCACTGCATCATTACTGGGTATACCGCTAATTATGCCTGTATTTTGGTCTATGCTTAAGCCATCAGGTAAATTAGATGCAGTGTAAGTTAGAGTATCTGCGTCTGCGTCGCTGAAGTTATCTGAGATATCTAAGGTAAAGTCTGTGTCTTCGCTGGCGTTCACATTAGCGATCGCCTCAACTATAATTGGAGCATCATTAGTATTAGCGACATTTAACTCGAAAGTGGTTTCGACACTACCACCCTTACCATCTTCTGCGGTGACAGTGACAGTATTCTTACCAGGAATTGTTGGTATACCGCTAATTATGCCTGTATTTTGGTCTATGCTTAAGCCATCAGGTAAATTAGATGCAGTGTAAGTTAGAGTATCTGCAACATCGATATCGCTGAAATTGTTGCTGATGTTAAGTTTGAAGGATTCATTTTCAGTAGCTTGTCGATCGCCGATCGCCTTGGTTACAATTGGGTCATCGTTGGTATTGGCTACGTTTAAGTTAAATGTATCGCTAACACTACCACCGTTACCATCATTAGCGTTAACTGTAATACTCACGCTACCGACATTTTTGTTTTTAGGAATACCGCTAATAACACCAGTATTTGTATCTATTGTCAACCAATTGGGTAAATTATTCGCACTAAAACTGAGAGTGTCACCGTCGCGATCGCTGAAATTCCCACTAACATCGATACTAAATATAGTATCCTCAGTAGCGTGGCGATCGCCGATTGGGGTGTCTAAAGTTGGTACATTATTAGTAGTACCGCCTGTAGTTGTTGCAGTTGCACCCGCAGTAACTAAGGAGTTAGCGGGTAAGGGTGGAATTTGTAATCCTTCGCCATTGTCAACAAACGCTGATAATTCAGGATTAAGGACAGTAACACCTGCAACTATTTTTGTATCATTAGGATTGTAATTTAAAGATTGGACGTTTCCGCCACCATCTTTGTAGGTAACGGCGGTGTCATGTTGAATGTTCCAATTATTACCGCCGTTGTTAGCATAGTTATCAGTTACGAGGGTATTAGTCAGAGTGGTTGTGGAATTATTACCTCCCCAAAAAGCGCCACCTTGGAATCCAGCATAGTTTTCAGCGATCGTTGTATTACTAATATTAGTAGTTGCAGAGCCATTAATCAAGGCGATCGCGCCACCTAAACCGTTTATACCATCGCTGGATTCGGCGCGGTTGCCATAAAATACACTATTATCGATGTTAACATCGGTGTTTTCTCCTACCCATAAACCACCGCCTTGTTGCAACGCTTGGTTATTGGCAAATGTGGTATTAACTACTTCTAAATCGCCGTTTCCGCCTTGTCTCAAACCTCCACCGAGTGATTCTCCTTTGGCATCAGCAATTACTTGGTTATTAATAATCGTACTATCGGCAATTATCGCTTTATCTGTATCATAAAGATAAAGCATTAACGCCCCACCTTGTCCGGCACCTTTGTTACCTTCAAAACGACTATTACTAATTTCAATTATTCCCGAAGTGCTGCCATTTGGAGTTGCAGAAGCGCCATCGACGTAAATTGCGCCACCGTAACCTTTCGTATATGAAGGAGGTGTGCTAAATGCGCCTCCTGGGCTTGAATCATTATTAGTAAATGTTGAGTCTCGGACAACTAAGCCACCTAGGAGAGTGTTGACTGCGCCGCCGATTGTGCCAGTATTATTGTTAAAATTGCTGCCAATAATTGTCGTCGAACTTTCACTTTTAACAGCGATCGCGCCGCCACCACGTTCGGTTTTTTCAGAAATACCGTTGCCGTTTGTACTGTTACCAGCAAAAGTGCTATTAATAATAGTATTGGTGCTGCGGAAACCTGCAAAAATCGCACCGCCACCTTCACCATTAGCATCATTATTGATAAATTCGCTATCTTCTACAGTAAGAGTTGAACCGCCACCCGTGCGAATAGCTGCACCTGCGCCTTCTTCGCCCACTGCGGTAGTTTTTCCATCAGCAATAGTTAAGCTTTTTAAAGTAAACTTGACATCATTACCAACATCAATAATTCGTGAATTGTTATTGCCACTAATAGTTAAATTATTAACGCCAGTACCATCAATAATCAAGTCCCGAACGATATCTAGTTGACCCGAAGTAAGGGTAATTGTACGATTAACTAGACTTGAATCAAATTTAATTGTATCTCCTGGATGAGCGGCTGCGATCGCGCCTCTTAAGGAACCAACTCCAGAGTCGCTGGTATTGGTAACAAATATGTCCGCCATTAGTTAATCTCCGACTGAGAAGGAAAAGGGTGGCAGATGTACCTGAAAAACAAGGGTATTGGTATTACATGAGTTTTGTTACTCTCAATTAATACGTTCTTTGTTTCTCTTACCTAACCGGACAAATTCATTTTCTTTTCAGCTACTTTTGGGTAATTTAGTGATATTTACTGACTTCAGTGTAATTACTTAATTTATATTGCTTAGTTAGTGAAACACCTATATAAAAAGGTTTTATAGCTTTTTTTGTTGTTAAAAATAAGTTGAAAAAGTTTTAGCTCGGTGAAATTATCTAGTTATTTATTTGTATATCCCAAGATGAGCGAATAAACAGCTAACAACTTTTCTCTAGGCGCAAAAAATAATCCTTGGATAGATTGTCAAAATTAAGACCAGAAGTCACTACCAAAAATCTGAACTTACCGACACTGTTGTAATTTTATTGGCGCAGAAAAAATCATAACAGGTCGGCAATTTTTTAACAATTTCTATCTTCAGACTGATGTAAGCTAGGGAAATTTAATTGATACTTGCATAAATAGCCTCCGCATTACCTCAACCAAGAAAAATCAACCAGGTTAAGATATAATATTAATTTGAGGGAAAAAAGGATGAAACAATTTCTACTCTGCGGTTTACTGCTGCTGACGTTGTTTCCCCTGAATGCTTGTTCGCCAGAAGAGGAAAGCATCCAGAAACAAGTACAACCCTTAGTAACAGGGGCGATCCCCGATCGAGATCCCGAAAAGTTACAAAGACTTTACACAAAACTTGCCGAATACTTGGAAGCGGAATTAGATATACCTGTAGAATATAAGCCAGTAACAGATTATACAGCAGCAGTCACAGCCTTTAGAGTAGGGGACTTAGACTTAGTCTGGTTTGGTGGTTTAACCGGAGTTCAAGCAAGATTACAAGTAGAAGAAGCAGAGGCGATCGCGCAACGAGACATCGACGAAAAATTTACCAGCGTATTTATTGCTAATAAAAATAGCGGCATCGAGCCGATTCAAGACATAAACGAATTACAATCTTTACAAGGACATACGTTCACATTTGGTAGCGAATCTTCCACTTCCGGACGCTTAATGCCACAATATTATTTAGAACAAGCAAACGTCAACTTAGAAGACTTTCAAGGAGAACCAGGTTTTTCCGGTTCTCATGATGTCACAATTGATTTAGTTGAAGCGGGAACTTATGAAGTTGGGGCGTTAAATTCCCAAGTTTGGCAAAGTCGTTTAGCAGCAGGAGAAGTAGATTTAAATCAAGTACAAGTAATTTGGGAAACACCAACTTATTACGATTATCACTGGATAATTAACCCAGAAGTAAAAGAACGTTACGGCGAAGATTTTGTCAGCAAAGTACAAACTGCTTTAATTAATCTCGACCCCAATAATCCCGAAGAAAAAGAAATTTTAGACTTATTTGGCGCCAACAAATTTATTGAGACTAATAACGCAAATTATGACCAAATCGAGCAAGTTGGCAGAAAAATTGGCAAGATTAAGTAACCACAGATAAACACAGATAAACGCGGATAGTTATTAGAATTAACCTAGGTTTAGAGATTATTTTTATTCCAGAAATAAACTCGGTTCGACCTGAAAAAAATCTCCTAATTGACGCGCTTGTTCTGAAGTTATCTTTAATGTAGGGGTAGCCTTTCCCTAGGGTATGCGGCTAATTGTTAAAATATATCTGTGTTTATCTGTGTTCATCTGTGGTTAAAAATGAATGATTCTCAGGCAATTTTTGAATTAAAAAAAGTTACACATTATTTTGATAACTTTCCGGCATTAACTGAAATTAACCTCAAAATTTATCCAGGAGAAAAAGTAGCTTTAATTGGTTCTAGTGGCGCTGGTAAAAGCACTTTATTGCGGTTACTTAATGGGATAGAAAGACCGACAGAAGGCGAAGTTTGGGCGTTGGGACGAAATTTGTCTAACTTGTCAGCGAAGCGTTTGCGCCAAATACAAAGGCAAATTGGGACAATTTATCAACAGTTTCATTTAGTAGATAATTTGCGCGTTATTCATAATGTTAATGCGGGACATTTGGGACATTGGTCATTTGCTAAAGCTGCGATTTCTTTAATCTTTCCTTTAGAAGTAGAAACTGCTGCGAAAGCATTAACAAAAGTAGGTATTCCGGAAAAGTTATATGTGAGAACAGATCGACTTTCTGGGGGACAACAACAAAGAGTAGCTATAGCGAGAGTTTTAGTCCAAAATCCAGTAGTAATTTTAGCCGACGAACCCATATCTAGTTTAGACCCCGAACGTAGTCGAGAAATTATGGATTTGCTGAAAGAAATGTGTGAAACAGAAGGGAAAACATTAGTTATCAGTTTACACTCAATTGAATTTGCGAGAAGTCACTGCGATCGCCTAATTGGTCTGCGCCAAGGTAAAATAGTTTTTGACGCACCTACAGATGTAGTATTTGAAAGTGCGATCGCCGATCTTTACCGTTGATAATTACTCAGGACAATTTCTCCCAAAATTGTTGATAAGTAGAAATAAAATGATTGTAAAAAATTCGAGCATCTTGGCTTAAATTTTTCAAGATAGATGAGTCATTAAAACACAAAGGTGGTGGCGGAGAGTAATGACAAATTCCCTTCCAAGAATAGATAATATCGAGAGTTCGACGGGGTTGATTATGCTGATATGTGCCGCGATGAATTCCCCAAGCATGAAACAAACAAGCGTCGCCCATTTGTAGTTCAATTTTCTTTTTCCCTGGCATTTCTGCTTGAGTTGGATTATCGCCTTTTCTAATTGCCAACTCAGCATTTGTATCCCATCTTTTTTGAGAACCGGGAACGTATTCTAAGCAATTATCGGGTTCAAAAGCTACCCGAAAATGAACGCCAGTAAATTCGTGCATTCGCTGTTTTTCCAGCTCAATTTCCGGGGCTAAAAATTGCGTGTCGCGATGCCAAATTCCTTGCCAAGAAGTGTAGCGAGGTTGATAAAAATATTGTGTATTGTGGAATAAAGGCATTTCTCCAGCAATTTCAGAGAGAAGAGAAATAATCCGAGGATGGGCAATAAATTCTAATAAAATTAACAGAGAAGATAAATCGTTGGTAAAATATTTACGATCGCTAAGATAAGCGATGTTGGTAACATCTCGATATCCGCCGTTATTTTCTCTTTCTTGAATAACTTGGGCTAAAACGCGATCGCAGATTTCTCTGAGTTGGGTAATTTCCTCGCGATCGCAAAACTCGGATAAAATTACATAACCCTTTTCTTCCCACTGCTGTTTCACTGCTGTTAGCTGCATAATATCCTCAGACGACGCACTATGATAATCTCGAAGAGACAATTGTTAGCAGGTTATCGTTTCCTAAATTATCACACAGTTTGGGGAAGTTTATTTCTGGTGGCGATCGCGTTTTCTTTCTACGCAACTGGTATCTTTAAGCAAAATATCTTCAACCCCAACGGAATTCCTCAATTATCTCAGTTTTTCCAAGCTGCTTTCCATCCAGATTTATCTCCACAAATTCTCACGGTAACTTACGATGCAGCAATTATCACTTTTGCTTATGCAGTTTGCGGCACATTTTGCAGCATTTTCTTGGGAATAATCGGCGGTTTACTAGCTTCAGAAATCTGGTGGTTAACGATCTTACCCCGAAACCAATTCACCCAGCCAACCTGGTTAATTGTCAGAGGTTTCCTAGCCATACCAAGGGCAATTCACGAACTAATTTGGGGCTTATTTTTGGTTAACATTTGGGGATTAGATCCCTTAGTCGGGATTGCCGCGATCGCGATTCCTTTTGGTGCTACAGTAGCGAAAGTATTCTCGGAAATTCTCGACGAAACACCCAGACAACCCTTACAAATTTTACTCAATAGTGGTGTAACTCCCTTAACCGCCTTTATCTATACTCTCATTCCCCAAGCCTTCCTAAATTTAGTTTCCTACACATTCTATCGCTTTGAATGTTCTTTGCGATCGGCAGCAGTTTTAGGCATAATTGGTGCAGGAGGTTTAGGCTACCAAATCTTTCTCAGCTTACAATCTCTCCGCTACGAACAACTGTGGACATTTTTCTACACCTTATTCATTTTAAACGGAATTGTCGACCTAACTAGCGCCTTACTCCGTCGTCATCTCGGATGCAAAAGTCGTCTCGATATCCACACCAATAAATCCAGCCCCCAACCAACCAATCATCCGCGTTTATCTGCGTTTATCCGTGGTTACAAAAAAATCCCTTTCATCGTAACTCTAACCCTTACTTTTCTAATCCCCTTTTCCTTTTGGTATATTAATGCTGACTTTAGCAAAATTTGGGCAGCAAAAACCAGATATTTGCTAAGAGATATCCTGGCTGATTCATTTCCGCCATCAATACCAGAAATACAACAATTATGGCTACTTTCAGGACAAACATTAGCCATGTCAATTTTAGCGATCGCGCTTGCTGCTATTGGTGGTATGCTACTCTCATTCCCCGCCGCAACTAATTTTTTCCTTCCCGGCGGTTTACTCAATCCCAATCCTCAACTCAACCTTAGCAGCATTTGGGCTTGGCTAACTCTACTCCTCACCAGAGCTATTTTACTTTTTTGTCGCGCCATTCCCGCACCGATC
This sequence comes from Oscillatoria salina IIICB1, assembly GCF_020144665.1. Classification (NCBI taxonomy): domain Bacteria; kingdom Bacillati; phylum Cyanobacteriota; class Cyanophyceae; order Oscillatoriales; family Oscillatoriaceae; genus Oscillatoria; species Oscillatoria salina. The sequence continues at coordinate 30,092 of NZ_JAAHBQ010000095.1, forward strand.
GTTGCATTAGTCGTCGTCTTCGTTATTTTTCCCGGAATTTTACCCGGCGCGATCGCCCTCGGCTTGCATAATTTAGGCATTCTCGGTCGTTTAAAAGCAGAAAACCTCGAAAACCTCGACCAACGCCCAATACTTGCCTTAAAAGCTCAAGGAACCCCCGCAGCGTCGTTATTTCTTTATGGGGTGCTACCCTTATCATTACCTCGTTTTCTCGCTTACGATCTGTATCGTTGGGAAGTATGTCTGCGAGAAACTGTTATCGTTGGTTTAGTCGGTGCTGGTGGTTTAGGAAGGTTACTCACCGAACAACTCAGTAGTTTTGATTATCAAAAAGTAGTAGTAACTTTGGGTTGTTTTGTCTGGTTAACTTTTGTGGTAGATTGGCTGAGTGGGCTAGCTAGACGAGGGCTGCGCTGATAACTCTTTTCGGTGTTGCTGAATTGAAGACCTTGGTCTATTTTACTGTTATCCGTATTCTCTACGCTATTCGCTTCTTCCGCAAGTTCGATCTTGTTTTTGTCCCGGTTTGAGGTAAGATTCTTTCTTAAGCAAGAAAGCGATCTCGCCGCTCTCTACCGTTCAAAATTACTCCCAGAGGCTATCCTATTGCCACTCACCTTGAATTGTAAACGCCGCCCAGTAATAAGGAGCCTGCCAATTTTGGGATTTTAACATCTCTAATTGTGCCTCCCGCAACGCCTGCACCGGAGTCAGATTTTCCGACAACATCTTCTGATAAAATAAGCCCATCAATTCCGATGTCGCCACATCATTAACACTCCACAAACTAACAACTACTCGCTTTGCCCCAGCATACATAAAGCCTCTTGTCAACCCCACTAAACCTTCTCCTTGCACTTCTTCACCGAGTCCAGTTTGACAAGCACTTAAAACAACTAATTCGGCAGGTAAATTGAGGTTAAAAATGTCATGAAGGCGTAAAAAGCCGTTTTCCGGTTCGCCATTTTCATCAAACAAAGACAAGACAATTCCCGATAATTCGGGATTAACTAAATTAATTAAACCGTGAGTAGCAAAATGAACAATTTGATATTCAGCTAACTCTGGGCTGGTAGTTAGTTCGCGAGATGCAGCAAAATCTAAAGCCGAGGAACGTTGATTTTCCGGGACAAGGGCGAGAATAGTTTCCGCTTCTTTGCGAGTAAATTCTAAGCGAGTGAAATTGTCACCAAAATCGAGAAACGAGCGAGTTAAGGCAGCATAATTAAGGTTAGTATCGCTTGGTTGTTCGGGAGAACCACTCAAACGTGAGTCCTCTTCATTAAAAATGGGGTCAGCAATTACCGCAAGGGTTTTTGGGGCAAATGAGCGATTTTGCAGTTGTTGACGGTTAATGGCGATGGTGGAAGCGGAAGGTAAGGTGACAATTTCATTTTGGACTAATAGAGGCGTGTAACCTAACCCCCCCAGCCCCCCTTCCCTCGCAGGGAAGGGGGGAGAAGAACTCCCCTCTCCTACCAGGAGAGGGGTTGGGGAAGAGGTTACAGGTAAGGCTGCGAAAGGAATTGATTGTAATGCACCATCACCGACGATGAGTAAGCGTTTGTTACTCAGTTGAGCAGCTACGGGTGCTAAAATCATTTGGCTCAATTTCACCGCAGTTTCAGACTCAGGAATGTCGGGTGATTCGAGTTGGGTGTAAAATTCTTTGGCTGCGGCTTCGATATCAGTTTGGGGAGGTAATTCATAGCTGGTGATGCTGTCTTTCGTGACTGCCCAGAGATAGCTACGTTCTTTACCAAGGGAGTATTGTAAGAGTAAAGTATCGTCATCGAGTACCTGTTGTTGAATTTCTTTGAGAGTGAGAGGTTCGGGATATTTCAAATCAGCGTAGCGAGGACTGGTGACGCGAATTTGGGCTTCGAGTTGGTCGAGTTGACTTAAGAGAGATTCAGATTTGGCGTTAATTTCGTCAATTTCGGTTTGGGTGTATTGAGAGTTGAGAAGTTGATGTTTGCGATGTTCGAGGGCGTTGATTTGTTGCAGTAAATTCTCTTCTTGGGCTAAGAGTTGGGGGTCAACACCAGAACGAATATTGGTATTGGCTTCAGTGAGGAGTTCTAAAAGACTGCGGGCGCGGGCGCGTTCGCTGATGTGTAAGGCTTGTGCGTCGTAGCCTTGGTTGGGGTTTTGTTGATGCAGTTCCATCAACAGGTCGATGTAGAACTTATAGTAATCTTGGACAGTGGCGAAATAAGATTGGCGGAGTTCCTGGGAACCGATTTTGCTGCGGAGGTCTTCGATAATGTTAATTGCTGCTTCAATTTGGGTGAGGGCGGTATTCAAATTGCCTCTGTCGCGTTCTGAGCTAGCAACATTGGAAAGAGTAGTCGCTTCGCCGCCTCTATCCCCCACCGCCCGTGTTAGGGGTAAAGCCTGGTTGTAGTAATTTAATGCCTGTTGTTTTTCTCCAATAGAGTCGTAGACTAAGCCAAGATTGTTGAGAGTAGCCGCTTCGCCGCCTCTATTCTCCACCGCCCGGAATACGGGTAAGGCTTGGTTGAAGTAGTCTAATGCCTGTTGTTTTTCTCCCAGAGAGTTGTAGATATAGCCAAGATTGTTGAGAGTAGTAGCTTCGCCGCCCCTATCCCCCACCGCCCGGTATAGGGGTAAAGCCTGGTTGTAGTAATCTAATGCCTGTTGTTTTTCTCCAAGAGAGTCGTAAACACTGCCAAGATTGTTGAGAGTAGTCGCTTCGCCGCCTCTATCCCCCACTGCCCGAAATAGGGGTAATACTTGGTTGAAGTAGTCTAATGCTTGCTGAAATTCTCCGAGGGAGTTGTAGATAGCGCCAAGATTGTTGAGAACAGCAGCTTGGCTACTTATATCCCCCACCGCCCGTAATAGGGGTAAAGCTTGGTTGTAGTAATCTAATGCCTGTTGAAATTCTCCCAGGGAGTCGTAGACTAAGCCTATATTGTTGAGAGTAGTCGCTTCGCCGCCTCTATCCTCCACCGCCCGGTATAGGGGTAATACTTGGTTGAAGTAGTCCAATGCCTGCTGTTTTTCTCCGAGAGAGTTGTAGACACTGCCAATACCAGTGAGAGTAGTCGCTTCGCCGCCTCTATCCCCCACCGCCCGTCTTAGGGGTAAAGCTTGGTTGTAGTAATCTAATGCCTGTTGTTTTTCTCCGAGGTCGTCGTAGACACTGCCAATACCAGTGAGAGTAGTCGCTTCGCCGCCTCTATCCCCCACTGCCCGTCTTAGGGATAAAGCTTGGTTGTAGTAATCTAATGCCTGTTGTTTTTCTCCGAGGGAGTTGTAGATATAGCCAAGATTGTTGAGAGTACCAGCTTCCATCCTCCTATTCCCCACCGCGCGCAATAGGGGTAAAGCTTGGTTGAAGTAGTCTAATGCCTGTTGTTTTTCTCCGAGAGAGTTGTAGACTAAGCCTATATTGTTGAGAGTAGTCGCTTCGCCACGTCTATATTCCACTGCCCGAAATAGGGGTAAAGCTTGGTTGTAGTAGTCTAATGCCTGCTGTTTTTCTCCGAGAGAGTTGTAGACTAAGCCCAGATTGTTGAGAGTAGCCGCTTCGCCGCCTCTATATTCCACTGCCCGAAATAGGGGTAAAGCTTGGTTGTAGTAGTCTAATGCTTGCTGTTTCTGTCCCAATGAATCATAAGTGCGACCTAAGACTAAGAGGGCGGTGGCTTCCCATGTCTCATCTTCCACTGCACGATACAATTGCAGTGCTTGTTCAAATTTAGAAATTGCTTCTGTTAGGGATTCTGCTGTACCTTGTCGAAATAGTTGCATTCCCTCTTGATATGCCCTTTCTGCCGCTTGAGTTGGATTTTGTGACTGTTGCGCGAGAAATTCTGGAAAAATCGGCGAAAATTGACCGGGTGTGGCGGCAAAGGACTCGGATAATAATACTATTCCCAAGATTCCTGGTAGGGAGATGAGTGGGAATGAGAATAACCAATTTCGCTGCTGACGTTGACTCATAATAATCGCACCTGGTTTAAATTAACTCAACTTTTCTCAATTACTCGCTTGACGTAAAAGCATTCCGGGGCTGACGACTCCTTCAGCATAACCTTGTCCCAAAATGCCGTCGCGCGATCGCACTACGACTTTTCCGCTACCATTAATTTGAGTGAAAATTGTCTCGCTACCAACTTCATCGAGGTTTGCACCTCCTAACCACAAACTAACGTTATTCCCACTCACTTCGGTAATAACTGCATCGGCTGTAGCTGTTTCCGGGTTGAGAAAATAAGCAGGTTGAGTTTGATAATTAGTTCCCGGTTTGACTTCGTAACCAGGGGTTTGCTTTAATCGTCGGGGAATTTCTGGGACAATTTTAGCGATCGCCTCTGCGACTGTGCTATCCTGCTGCCAAAGATAATTAGTCAACAAATAACTAAAAATTCCGGCGCGAAAACCATTAACATTCACTTCTCTGGCTAATTGTCTCGGATTTGTCGCCGCTAAAACTACACCTTTAGCCACACCTGTACGATAACCGCGCACAAACTCTTCTGGCGACATTTGTAAGCGAGATAACCATTGCTCCTGATAAGCCTTTTCTAAGGGAGAGACTAGCACATTTTTGCCACCAGCACGCGCCCTTACTTGAGCATCTCTGGTTGCACCGCCGGAAAAACAACTATCCAAAACCACCGTAACATTTTCCGTCGGCAATGCAGACATCAGCAAATACAAAGTATGTCCCATGATGTCATTAACTGCGCCTTCAGCATCAGGATAACCCGGAGGAAGGGTACTATCGGAAGGGACAAAAGTACCATTCAGTTGTTCATTTTCGTTAGCAGCTTCGCGAATAATTGGATTAGGATCGAAAATCCGCGAACCATGTCCCGAATAGTGATAAACTACCACATCTCCAGGCTTTGTCTGCTTAATCAAATATTCTTCAAACGCCCCCAAAATCCCTTCGCGACTGGCTTTGTCATCGGCTAAAACGTAGATATCCTGGGGGTTAAAGCCAAAACGATGAATAAGTAACTGACGCTGCAATTCCACATCGTTGAGACATCCCGACAAAGGCTGCGAGGAATATTGATTAATTCCTACAAGTAAAGCTACTTTGCGCGATGTCGTTTGCGCCAATACTTTACCATAACGGTGTGCTTGTTGTTGGAGTAAGAGATGGTTGACACCAATGCTTCCTAAAGCTGTAGCTGCAAATTGAAGGAAATTACGCCGTGAGAAACGAGACATTTTTGTTTAGAGATATTAAGGATATAAGTTGATTTCGTCTTATTTATAACCGATTTTGATTTGGTTGGAAGTTAAGTATTTTCGGTTTGGGTGAGAACTTTTAGCGGACAGGATGCCCGGACTACAGAAAAAAGTTACAATTTGTCTTGGCGATGGGGTAAAGGAGAATTTGCTTTGGCTACGCTACAGAAAATTGTGTAGAGACGTTGCATGCAACGTCTCTACAATAAAATATTAATGGTACAATTTCTTTTTAATTTAATCTTACGTCATCCTTCTCTAGATCCTTCGCTTCGCTCACCGATGACATTTTTCCACACGATCGTCTTTTAAGTATACTATCTCTGGACGCAACTTGTTATAAAAGGCGATCGCCACTTCACGAACCGCAAAAAGGATCGCGACGAAATCAATTACAATGGTATCGAAGAGACAATCATCATTAGGTTATTCTTGCCTAAATTATCACACAGTTTGGGGAAGTTTATTTCTAGTGGCGATCGCGTTTTCTTTCTACGCAACTGGTATCTTTAAGCAAAATATCTTCAACCCCAACGGAAGTCCTCAATTATCTCAGTTTTTCTAAGCTGCTTTCCATCCAGATTTATCTCCACGTTATTTCTTTATGGGGTGCTACCCTTATCATTACCTCGTTTTCTCGC
>NZ_JAAHBQ010000096.1 GCF_020144665.1 Oscillatoria salina IIICB1
AGCGTTGTAGTTGTAGCTTTAACCGTTCATTCTCTGTTTCTGTGGCTGCTAATTTAGCTTTTAAAGTGTCTATTTCATTCTGTTTACCTCGTAGGTCATTTAATGCAGATTGTAAGCCTTCGAGTTTGCTTTCTTGACCTTGGTAACGTAGGTAAGTTGTTTGGTTCATTGCTACTGTGTGACCTAAGCTGTTAGCGATTGCGAGGTGGTTTAAGCCCGCTTGGTGCATACGGATGTTAGTAGCATGACGTAGTTTGTGAGCAGTGAAAGGTAAGCCTTTGGTACATGGACAAGAAGCGGGAGCCGTTAGCTGAATAAGTTAACATAAATTAGATAAATAAATTGGCGATCGCACTTAGGCACACAGAGGTAACTCATGAGTGAGGAACAAAATAACAATCAGTCTGAAGTTGCTACTCCAGCAGAAAACTTCCCGGTTACTCGCACGCCACCTTGGGGTACTGTTACCGTCCTCGAAGAAGGTTCTCGCTATCGAATTAATCGTATCGAAGTTAAACCGGGACATCACATCAGTACCCAAATGCACTATCATCGCAGCGAACACTGGATTGTGGTTTCAGGGACGGCGAAGGTAATTTGTGATGGTAAGGAAACTTTGCTCACGCCGAAACAATCTACTTACGTTCCCATGAATACCCGTCATCGTGTCGAAAATCCTGGTGTCATTCCTTTGGTAATGATTGAAGTGCAGAATGGCGAATTTCTTGGCGATGAGGATATTCACCGTTTAACTGAAGAAGAGACTCAAACCGCTCAATGACACTAACTACTTCTCAGCTACTATCAGGATTAATGGGAGTTTGTGTTGGTGATGCTTTGGGCGTTTCAGTCGAATTTACTCCTCGCAGAATACTCCTGGAAAATCCTGTCATCGAAATGCAAGGCTTTGGAACTTACAATCAACCGCCTGGTACTTGGTCTGATGATAGTTCTCTCACCTTTTGTTTAGCTGAAGCTATGTGCGAGGGTGTATCGCCCACGACAGAATTATTAGCGAGAACTGGCGATAATTTTTGTCGCTGGTATGAGTCAGGTTTTTGGACTCCCCACGGTGTAGTTTTCGATATTGGTAATGCTACGGCTAGGGCAATTCGACGACTGCAAGCTGGTGTTTCTCCTACTGAAGCTGGGGGGACTGATGAAACAAGTAATGGCAATGGTTCGTTAATGCGGATTTTACCTGTTGCTTTTGCTTATGATTTGCTGGATTTTCCTCAGTTAATTGAGTTAGCGCATCAAATTTCTTGTTTGACTCACGCTCATCCGCGATCGCAAATTGGTTGTAGTATCTATATCAGTATCGCTGTTTGTCTCTTACAAGGTAAGCAACCTCATTCAGCTTATCTTGAAGCCATTCAACAAGTAGTACCAATTTACGCTCAACCACCCTACGCCTCGGAAAAACACCACTTCCAACGAGTTTTAGCTGGTAATATCGCCACTTTATCTCTTGCTGAAATTCGCTCTTCTGGCTATGTTGTTGATAGCTTAGAAGCGGCTTTATGGTGTTTCCTCAATAGCACTTCTTATTCTGAAGCTGTCTTGAAAGCAGTTAATTTAGGCGAAGATACAGATACTACTGCGGCGATTACTGGCGGTTTGGCAGGAATTTACTACGGTAGAGAAAATATTCCTTCTGACTGGAGCCAACAAATTGCTCGTCAAGATGAGATTATTGACTTAGCCTCTCGCTTACAAACTGCTCTTACTGTTTCTTGCTAGTAAATTTTCTGTGTACCTAAAAAATATCTCTATCTAAATTTCCAAGACATTTTCTCCAATCCATTGTAAGTATGATTGAGAACCTGCAATAAGAGGTAAAGCAATAATTTCTGGCACTTCATAAGAATGCAATTCTTTAATTTTTGCTTCTAACACCGGAAATAGAGCTAAATCACTCTTAATAATTAATTGCCACTCTTCCTCAGAATTCACTTTACCTTGCCAGGTATAAATAGAATTAACTGCTGTCAAACTAACACAAGCAGCTAATTTCGCCTCAACTAAAGCCGAAGCGATATTTTCCGCCTCCTTTTTTGTCGAAGCAGTTACTAACACCACACCATAACGCCGAGAAGTTGAAGACATTGATTGTTGCATTAACAAACCCTAACTAAACCGCAAATTGAGCTTGGAAATTTCCTGAGTGGCGCAAATGCTCATTTGATGGCTCTAAAAGAGTCCCAGCAACTTCAGCATCCTCAAAAATAGCACCACTCAATTCTGCTTCATTCAGATTAGCATCGCGCAAATCTGTTCTTCTCAAAATTGCTCCAGTTAAATTTGCCTCTTCTAAACTCGCTCCTGCTAAGTTAGCTCCTGTTAACTCTGCACCGCGTAAATTAACTCCCCGCAGACGTGCTTTCTGAAGATTAGCCGAATTTAAATTTGCACCTTCTAATGTAGCACCACCCAATCTCGACTCAGAAAGATTCACACCTTCTAAATCAACACCACTTAAATCTACATCCTTTAAAAATGACTTACTTAAATTAACCCCATTTAAACAAGCCCCATACAATTTTGCACCACTTAATCTTGCTTCATACAAATTAGCCCAACTTAAATTAACACCACTAAGATTTGCCTCGCGGAAATTAATTTTATGTAAATTTGCCCCGCATAGATTTGCTCCCCATAAATTTGCTCCTCTCAAGTTAGAGTGAGACAAATTTGCACCGCTTAATTTAGCTCGTGGCAGCTTCGATTTTACCATAAAAGCGCCACTCAGATTAGCTTTTGTCAATTCTGTTTCTACTAACTTAGTGTCACTAAGTTTAGCAAAATTCAAATTTGCCCAGTTAAGATTAGCACCACTTAAATCTGACTTAGTTAAGAAAGCGCGACTGAAATCAGCCCCCATCAGGTTAGCACCTGTAAGATTAACTTCAATCAACATTACACCTCTCAAGTCAGCCCCACTGAGATCTACTCCAGTGAAGTTTCTTATTCCTTGTTCATAAAGTCTACGCAATTGGCTAACTTTCATCCTGAAAAAACTCCTCTAGTTGGTTGTCAAAATGTTTTTTAAACCAACCTTGATTTAATCGGTAAAGTTAAAAAAGCAAAAATTTTATTTATTTTTAATAATAGCAAAAGCGATCGCACTTCTTTTATTTCTATTTTACCCACCCCATCTCGCTGAGGTGAAGATTATTAACAATCGTCACTAAATTTGTTGTAAATTTTTTTATCAAAAACATCTCCATTTAACGGATCTACTCAAATAACTTGATATAATTTCCGTGAGAATACGGTTGTCAAAAACCGTCCCCTAGGAGATGCCAGATCAGAAAGTCGCAGTTAGCATTAAACACCACGCACGCTAACTGCGAACTACGCCGATTCCGACCAAAATTATTGGTTTTCCTAGGTGCGAACAGGCGAAAGAGAGTAAACTTGACCGTCAATCAACAATCTCGTGATTCCCTTCGCTTGCAAATAGGAACTAACCTTTTTCAGCATTTTCCCGTCAGGAACCTTAATTACCCGCTCTCGGCGACTAGAAAAGCGTCGTGCAACGCGATGATTATCAAAAACAGGTAGCGTTGTCTGCTGAATTTCTTCCGGAGGAATCTTACCGAGGTCGGCAAAATCCTTTAAAGGTCGAGTAATTAACTCAGCCGCCCGATCTACTACCACATAACAAGTTCGAGGAAAACTTGCTTCCGATAAAGGGAGGACGCTGATCCCGCCAGTATAATAGCGAGGGCGAGGTTCTGGTTCGTAATCTTCGGTATCTTCTTCATCCTCCCAATCATCCTCATCATCGTATTCATCATCATCATCAGCAAGGTCTTCCCCAAGCATTTCTTCAAGAGCTTTAACCTCACAGAGATGACTTTGCCGATCTTGGGAGCGATCGCCATTTTCCTCGAAATACTCTGGTTCTAGTTCCTCCTCTGGTTCCTCAACAATAGTCCTCCTGATTTGCGGTGGCGAAACTGACGAGCGAAGTTTGGGTTTGGGACTAACCTCAGTCTCAAACTCTTTTACTTCTTTTTCTTCTTCAGCCTCGCTATCAGCAACCACTGGCTCCTCATAGACTTTTTGTATCGCCAGTTGCATCCTTCCTGTCGGCGTTCGCGCAAGGCGTTTTTGCTGAATTAGATCCTCGTACTCTTCATCAGTCAAATGACTTTTGAGGAAACGACTAATCGTCGAACTACTAACGCTGTAACGATCTGCCAGAGTCGATGTCGTCTCTGGCGTGTTGCGATACAGCGTGATAATTTCTTTTTTGTCAGATTCAGTTAGTTTTTTCGGACACATTCTCTTTTATCTTGCTCGTCTGCGCCCAGCACGGCGAGAACGGTTTGAGACATCAAATTCTAGAGCAGCACCAATAGCAAATAATAAGCCACTAAAAACGTAAAAAACTTCTAGGACACCACCACTTTCATATTCTGTTGGTAGTGTTTCCACGTATTTAAACCACATATCCGCTATATATAGCGAAAGAGTAGCACCAGCAATCATTTGCCAAGACTGAGCCAAACGTCCTCCCCAAAAAGCCAGCAAAACAGCAGCAGCAACAATGATAAAAATTACGTCGCCAAAGATGTAAGAAAAATTGACTGGTTGAGAAAAACGACTCAGAAAATCGTCAGTTTCTTCAATCCAAGCAGGAATTTGCCTGGAGTTTGCTGCTTCTGAAGTTGGAGTTAAAGCATCTCCTTCAGATAATTCTAGCTTTTCTGTACCAGGAATTATGGTTGAGGGATTTGGTGGTGCTAATTGCTCAGTTGTTGGTGCAGAAGCGATCGCCACTTCTGCGGGGATTTCTTCCGCATTTGCTGGGATAAAAATCGTAATCCACACTGCTAACCCCATTCCCACGGTCGCCACTGTTCCCACAGTTAGCAAATGCCATAATTCTAAGTTTAATCGTCTCGGCAGCACTGCTAATACCAGCGCCGTCGTCACGAAAACATAAAATCCTATGTAAAAAACGTCAGCCGGAGAAACATCCGGATCGAGTCCCCAATAAAGTTCCCACCAACCAAAGAGAAAATTAGCAATTAAATAACAAAAGGTTCCCAGCCCGACAAAAAGCCACACCAATTGTCCGCTCGGAATTTGAGGATTGCGCCAATTTCTATAGCACAACAACGCTGCGGCTAAAAAAGGTAAACTCTCATCGACATACGTGCCGAGCAAGTACCAAAAAGAGCGTTGTTGTTCTAAAAGGAAAAAATTATAGACAATATAAAACACCAGTGACAGCACTCCCCAAGCAATACCTACATAGAGGATATTTTTACCGTTGAGAAGCTGTTGCTGACTTGAGGGATTTTCAGAACTGCTCATAAGAGATACTCTCTGCTATTACTTGCTACGTTCAAAAATTATTCACTTACTATCTAAGAGTAAATTTTTTAATCGTCTTGCTTGTTACCTCCAATTAATGCAAGCTTCCTGTTTGTAGTCTACCCTCTTCTGGGTCACTCTTTTCTCCCTGAAATCCAATCTTATCGCCAAAGTTTACCCAAAGGCGTTTGATTAACCCACTCACGGAACTGTTTTTGTTCCGCAGGTTGCATATCTTGTAATATTTCTTCAATTCCTTCAGCAAAATTATCGTTACCGAAATATTCCTTACCCAAGCGATAAAGTTCTTGCAACAAAGTAATCAGATGATGTTCTTCCCAAGGGGGAATGTTCAAACTAGAGAGGGGATCGGCTGTGAGTAGTTCGCTAACTGCTTGTGGGCTATCAGCCATCGGAAAGTTCCATACTTGAAAGACTTTTGTAATATCTTTCTCGAACAATTTCGCTTGACGATTACCCAACAAATCTTCGACATCGAAATAAACCGTTTGCAGCAGGAGAAGACAAGCTTGAGTCACTGGCACAATTTTAAAATCTGCACCACCTGCTTCTTCTCCTAACTTATCCAGATTAACTCTTCCCCAGATGCTATAGCGGTCTGTTTCTTCGAGTAGGACGCAGAATTTACCTTGATTGTCCGTCAAATCTCGCCAAAAAGCACGAGCTTCTTCAGCGCGATCGGCAGCAAAGACGCTTATCAAGCGAAATGTTTGCCCCTGATAATTGAGAATGGGGATTTGCCGATCTCGCTTGGGATGCTTGATACTGGTTATTTCAACGTCCTGCCTTTTGAGAATAAACATGAATTTAGGTAGATCTCTCCTGAGAGGGTTGAAGGGGCAGGGAGTGGCGGCTGTTAATTATTTCAACACTATTTGGGAGTAGTATTTCTCGCCGTGTTGGTAGCAGCCTACCTTCGCAGCTTGCGCCTTTGTTATACCCTATCTGAATCTTAGCCACCAGTGATGGTTGTTGTATAGTTTACCGCGAGAATTCCAGCCCTTGCTCGCTACTTCCTGGATTATTAGATTTTAGGATCGAGTATTTTGGTTCAACTGATGATGAAAGCTTCGGCACCGCTAATTTATCCCTGGCTAAATTTCTTTATTCTCAACTTCCCTGACTGATTCTGCTGTTGTCTACTTGACTCAATCTTGTTTCCTGGCTCTTTGAGTTACAAATCTACTCTCTCGCTCTGCTACAATGCTACAAGAGTCTATCTCGATTTTGACTTTGGGTGCGTAACTCAGGTGGATAGAGTAGCGGACTTCTAATCCGTTTGTCGCAGGTTCGAGTCCTGCCGCACCCGTAACCTCCCAAAACCCCAAATTTCGTGAAACTTAATTCTGTCTTAGTTTATAAGACTTTTCTTAAATCTGATTGGTTTACCAGAATTTGACATATTTAACTACCTTTTATGGTAAAAATGTACTTATTGATCCAGGAATTTAGGCTCGATAGCGTACCGAAGGTAACGCTTGACAGACAACATATTACAACCCTACGATAATATTTAATTTGTCAAGACGACACTAATCTGACAACGATGACAAATAATGTGTCAATCGACAAAATTACCTAATTTTACCTAAATTAAGCCCGTGACGAGGATTGAACTCGTGACCTCACCCTTACCAAGGGTGTGCTCTACCACTGAGCTACACGGGCAATTTGCTTTCGCTTTTAGATTCCAGCAGAAAGACTCAAATTGTGGTGGGCCGAGCTGGATTTGAACCAGCGTAGGCATAGCCGACGGATTTACAGTCCGTTCCCATTAACCACTCGGGCATCGACCCTTTTGTTCCACGATTACCTATCTTAGCACAAGTTTTGTGAAAAAGGGAAGGTGGAAAAAATTTTTTTTTGGGGCTTAGGTAGTTTCGCGAGGGGTGCGAGAGAGGTTGAAGCTGGTGCGAGGAAAGTCGCTTTCGTCGTAGATTTCGCCGACGAGTTCTTCTAAGATATCTTCGAGAGTGACTAAACCGACTGTACCGCCGTATTCGTCAACTACGATCGCTAAATGAATTCGTTGTTGTAACATTTCTTTGAGCAAATTGGAGACGCGCTTGGTTTCGGGAATGTAAACTGGAGGGTCGATCGCGGAAGTAAGGGGTGCAGTAGCACGAGTTTCTTTTGGTAATGCTCGTAGTTGCTGAAGTGCGCGTTTAAGGTGGATCATACCGACAATTTGGTCTTTTGACTCTTCTTGTACTGGGATGCGGGAATAACCTGTTTCTAAGCACAAATTCACCAAATCCTGCAAACTAGCATCGCGGGAGATAGTACGCATTTCGATGCGAGGCTTAACTACATCTTTAGCCATCAGGCGATCGAGCATTAAAGCTCTATTCAACAATTGATGTTTATACAAATCCAGTTTGCCTTTACCGCCCAAAATTTCAATCATTAGCTGCAAATCGCTGACAGACTCTCCTTGTTGGGTAATTTTTCCTTGTCTTCCTTGAAACAAATGAATCGCTTTCTGGGTGATAGTTTCCAACAGATAAATAATTCCCAACCAAGAGAGAAATCGCGAAAGCCAATAAATCGGGCGCACTGCTAATCTAAATGCAGGCAAAAGATTGATAATTGCTAAAGATTTGGGGGTTATTTCGCCAAAAATTAGTACCAAAATCGTTATGATGGCAGTAGCAACACCGAGTCCGGCATTACCTAACCAAACGGCGAATAAGTTACTGGTGAGAATGGCGGCAAAATTGTTGATTAAGTTATTACCGACGAGTAAGGTAGTAATGAAGCGAGTGCGGTTTGCTAAGACTAAGCGAAAAATCCCTTCAGGATCTCCTTCGCGCTTAATCAGTCCCCGTAATTTTAAGTCATCAAAAGCAGTAATTGCTGTTTCTGAGCCAGAAAAAAAGGCAGAAAGAAACAGCAAGACGATTAAAACTACTATATCTAACCATGCTTCTCCGAGCAGAGGACGGGCTTCGGAGACGGCAAGTAGTTGGTAATTTACGGGCAGTAAAATCACAATTGGGTAGTTAAAACCCCACGGCTAGGGTGTGAGAGCATGAATATCCTTTTTAGTGTACGACGTAGGCTACTTGCAGCGCCCACCAAATCAGAATCGCGATACTGCCTAAAACTAAAACTGCTGAGACGGCGACGACGACAGGTTTGTCAGCGTCTTTAAATTTCATTATTCCTCGATTTAAGTCTGACATGGTGGTTGAATTTACTCCTGGATTAATCGATAGGGTGCAACAAAAAGTGATTCTAGGTCTAGATTAGCGAGCAAAGGCGAATGCGTCCATAATTTTTGGTCAAGTAAAAACGAGCTTGCTTTTGCAAAACTATTTACACTTACATGGGCAATCTATAGAGAAACAAGTTCTCTAGGGTAGGTTGGGAGAGATTGACGTGAATTAGACAAGATGAGGAGAAATTTGGTGCAGGTGTTACTAATTGTTTTGGTTGTGGTTTTGGTTGGGTTGCTGTTGGTAGAGTTAGTTTTGCGCTTTTGGTTTGGTTTTGGCAATCCTTTGGTTTATGTGGCTGATGAGGAAATTGGTTATTTGTTAGCGCCGAATCAAAGGGTGCGGCGGATGGGCAATCGGATTAGAATTAATGAGTATTCGATGCGATCGCCGAGTTTTGCTTCACCACGACTGACTGAAACGCTACGAATACTGATGTTGGGAGATTCGGTGGCTAATGGCGGTTGGTGGACCGATGAAGCCCAGACGATTTCGCAATTGTTGCGAGGTGAGTTAGTAAAGGAAAATTTTGCTGCTGTGGAAGTTTTGAATGCTTCGGCGAATTCCTGGGGACCGCGCAATGAGTTAGCTTATTTGCGCCGCTACGGGACGTTTTCTAGTCAAGCGGTGGTAATTTTAATTAACACTGACGATTTGTTTGCTGTCGCGCCAAATTCTGTAGCTGTAGGGCAGAATCGCAATTACCCCGATCGCCAACCTTTAACTGGTATTGGTGAATTATATACCAGATTATTTGTGCCAGCGCCACCAGTACCGGGAATGAAAGAAATTAATGCCGAAAAAGGCGATCGCGTGGGATTCAATTTAGAGGCGATCGCGCAAATGAAATTTATTGCCGATCAAAATAACGCTCAATTAATTTTGGCAATGACACCCTTAATTAGGGAAATTGGCGAACCTGGAGCGCGCGATTACGAACTCCAAGCCCGCCAACGGCTCGAAAACTTTACTCAGACCAAAAAAATCATTTACATTGATTTCCTACCTTTATTTAAAGAATTAGAGCGACCTGAGAGCTTATATCGGGACCATATTCACCTCAGCCCTCAAGGCAATCAACTAGTTAGCGAAACTCTCAGTCAAACGCTGCCAAAGTTATTAACTGAAAGTTAAAACACCGTCATCGTTGGCGATCGCTGAATTTCGTTTTTTTTCTCCGACTGCTGCCAGATCTGACCATCGAGTGCCATTTGCTCGATTAAACTTGCCAAACGGAGTGCTTTGAGTGCTTGTTCGCCGCCCACCGAAGGCTGATTGCCACCGCGAACGCAGTTAACAAAATGCTCGATTTCTGCGTGCAATGGTTCGATGTTACTCGTGTAGACTTTTTCGATTAAGCCATCTTGACGATAAAGAACCTGACCGTAATCAGTCAGGCAATTGGCAGTCGTTTGGCGGTGAATGAGAATTTCATTATTGAGAAAATCTGCTTCTGTGAGAGAGTTTTTACAGTGAGCTGCAATGCGACGAATTTTTCGATGCGTTACTTTACTCGCTGTCACAGTAGCTACAATGCCATTGGCAAAGCCCAAAGTCGCCGTAACGTAATCAAGATAACCAGAATTAGCAGCACGAGAACCACTAGCTGTTAATTTCAGAACGGGTGCGGGAACCAGTTCTAAAATTAAATCAATGTCGTGGATCATCAAATCCAACACTACCGAAACATCATTTGCCCGATTTGAGTAAGGACTCATGCGGTGTGCTTCGAGAGCTAGTAATTCCTCGGTTTGTAAGACTTTGCTCAACTCCCCAAAGGCGGGATTAAAGCGTTCGATGTGTCCTACCTGAAGAATACAGTTAGATTCGGCTGCGGCATTAACTAAAGATTCAGCCTCCGAAATACTAGCCGCAATTGGTTTTTCGACCAAGACGTGAACGCCAGCTTGCAGACAATCCATCCCGACTTGATGATGCAAGCGGGTTGGTACGGCGATGCAGACAGCATCGACGTAGGGCAACAGATCGAGATAATTTTCAAAGAAACGAACTCGATACTTGCTCGCCGTGTCTAATCCACGCTCAACATTTATATCCGCCACGCCAATAAATTCAATATCCTTAAGTAAACTGAGAACGCGGGCGTGATGCTGTCCCATGTTACCAACCCCAACTACCCCGATCCGGAGCGGCTGCGGCTGGACTCGCTGTATTTTGAGGTTTTGCTGTCCCTCGGACATTCTATTTCGCACTCCTCCTATCCGATCCACCACACTTTTGTCAGTCGCTAACCGACTGAACCTGCTTGAACCACCCAGATAGTACCACAGCGAATTTAATCGTGAAGAATTTCAAAGATTTGTTCGATTTTCTAAATTACGCTACGCCTGAGACTGGCTCGTTTCTGTTTACATTGTGGGCTTGTTGGTATTTCTGGGGTAAGAGAATGTGTCAGTTTAGGAGCCGTCCATTTTTCATTATCGCTTATAATTTGACAAATTTATAAATTTATGGTAAAGAAATTATTTCTTGACGATCTTCAGCAAGCAAG
Organism: Oscillatoria salina IIICB1; assembly: GCF_020144665.1. NCBI lineage: Bacteria > Bacillati > Cyanobacteriota > Cyanophyceae > Oscillatoriales > Oscillatoriaceae > Oscillatoria > Oscillatoria salina. Next base: position 11,083 of record NZ_JAAHBQ010000096.1, read on the forward strand.
TAAATAGCTTAACTGAAAGACAAAAATTGGGTAAATCTTGATTGCCAATCTAATTATAGGGAGATATATATTATGAAAGCAGTTGTTTTATTGTCTGGAGGACTTGATTCTTCGACTGTTTTATACCAAGCGCGAGCCGAAGGATGTGACTGTTATAGTATCAGTTTTGACTATCAGCAGCGACATCAGCGAGAATTAACAGCCGCCGCCGCGATCGCCAGCGCCGCCAGGGTGAAACAACATCAGGTAGTTAACTTCGATCTGCGTACCTGGGGAGGTTCGGCACTCACCGATGCACAAATTGATTTACCTAGCGATCGCACTTTAGCAGAAATGTCGCAAAATATCCCTATAACCTACGTTCCTGCTCGCAATACGATCTTTCTAAGCTTTGGTTTAGCTTACGCAGAAGCAATTGGTGCAGAACGAGTTTATTTAGGAGTAAATGCTTTAGACTATTCCGGTTATCCTGACTGTCGTCCTGATTACATTCAGGCGATGCAAGAAGTGTTTCGCTTGGGTACGAAAAAAGGTCGCGAAGGACAAGAAATTAAAATTGTCGCGCCACTAATTGAGATGAAAAAAACCGAAATTATTCAATTAGGTAATCAACTCGGCGTACCTTGGGAATTAACTTGGTCTTGTTATGCTGGCGAGGAAGTAGCTTGTGGTGTTTGCGACTCCTGTCGCTTGCGCTTAGCTGCTTTTGCTGATTTAGGTTTATCCGATCCCCTATCTTACTCTAGCAAATAAGCAAATATTTTTTCTTTTTCCTTTTGTTTGAATTTTAGATTTAAACTTTTTAATTAACAGCATGAATAGTTGGAAAACAAATTCATTTTTTACTGCAATTTACGACATTTTAATTGTTGACGATCAGCCTGAAAATCTCAGACTTTTATCTAGTATCCTTAGCGAGCAAGGTTATAAAGTTCGTCGCGTGATTAATGGTAATTTGGCTCTAAACGCCGCTCAATTAGAACCTCCAGATTTAATTTTACTTGATATTACTATGCCAGAAATTAATGGTTATGAGGTTTGTGAAAAACTCAAACAAAAACCGGAAACCAAAGAAATTCCCGTAATTTTCCTGAGTGCTAAAGACGATCTTTTTGATAAAGTTCTCGCTTTTGAAGTTGGCGGTGCAGATTATATTACCAAACCATTTTACGTCCAAGAAGTAATACTCCGTGTGAGAAATCAGTTGATTCTCCATCAACAGCAAAAGCAACTAATAGAAGAAATCCGCGCTCGCCAAGAAGCAGAATCGGCTCTTAAAAAAGCCGAATTAGAAATTACACGCCTAACTGAAAAACTAGAAAACAGTCATCAAAAATGAACGATGTAAACTCGCAGCAACTTGCTCGGAACAACAATCAACAGAACCAAGGAAACATTTTAATCGTTGATGATGTGCCAGATAACTTGCGAGTTTTGTCTCATTTACTTCAGTCGCAAGGTTATAAGGTTCGTCCGGTTATCAATGGTGCAATGGCGATCGCCGCAGCTAAAACTATCAAACCAGATTTAATTTTGCTAGATATTAATATGCCGCAGATGAATGGCTTTCAGGTTTGCGAAAAGTTAAAAGCCAGTGAAACAACTGCTGATATCCCAGTTATTTTTTTAAGTGCATTACATGAAATTGCTGATAAAATAAAAGCTTTTGAAGTAGGAGGAGCAGATTATATTACTAAACCATTTAATATTCAAGAAGTGTTAGTTAGGATTCAAAATCAGCTTGCTCAACAACAACTACGTCAGCAACTAAATGAACAGAATTTACGCTTACAAGCGGAAATTAAAGAACGACAAAAGACTGAAGAAGAAATTCGCCTTTTACTATCGACAACTCAAGCGATTAATGAGTCAATTGACTTTCAATCGGCTTTACAAGTTACCCTGACTCAAGTTTGTGAAACAATTGGCTGGGATTTCGGCGAAGCTTGGATTCCTAACCAGGATAATACTGTTCTCGAATACAGTCAGGGAGGATATGCTAAAAATCCTAATTTGGAAGAATTTCGACGTAAAAGCCAACGCTTTACTTATGCACCAGATATGGGTTTACCTGGACGAATTTGGTCATCTCAGCAATTTGAGTGGCGAGAAGATGTTTCTGTGGAATCGCGCCGGAATTTTACTCGCAGTCAATTGGCTGCTGAAGTAGGATTAAAAGCTTGTTTTGGCGTTCCTTTATTGGTTAATAATCAAGTTTTAGCTGTCTTAGTTTTTTTGAAGTCAGAATCTTATCTTTTAGATTCCCGTTTGGTAGAATTAGTTTTTGCTCTTGCTACTCAACTTGGTTCGCTAATTCAGCGCAAGCAAGCATTGGAGGCACTACGTTTGGCGGAACAGCGATATCATAGTATTGTGGAAAACGCGATCGATGGTATTTTTCAAACTACGCCTCAAGGACGTTATCTTAGTGCTAATCCTGCTTTGGCAAAGATTTACGGTTATGATTCGCCGGAAGAAATGATTGCAACGTTAAAAAATCTTCATCATCAACTTTATGTTGACCCAAACCGTCGTCAGGAATTTATTGCGGCGATGGCAAAAGATAATGCTGTATCGGCATTTGAGTCGATGGTTTATCGTAAGGATGGCAGTAAGATTTGGATTAGTGAAAATGCTCGTGCAGTGCGGGATTCGACGGGGAAGTTGCTTTATTATGAAGGTACTGTTTCGGATATTACTAAACGCAAATTAGCCGAACAAGAGTTGCAACTTCAACAACAAAAAACTGAAGAATTGTTACTAAATATTCTACCTCAGCCGATCGCTGAACGCTTGCGGAATGAGCAAAATACGATCGCTGATAGTTTTGAGGCGGTGACGGTTTTGTTTGCGGATTTGGTCGGTTTTACGGAGTTTTCTGCTTCTACTTCTTCGACGGAGTTGGTGGAAATTCTGAATGTGATTTTTAGCGAGTTTGATGGACTTGCTAAGGAGTACGGTTTAGAAAAAATTAAAACTCTTGGCGATGCTTATATGGCTGTCGCGGGTTTGCCGACACCGATTGGATCTCGTGCGGCTGCTGTTGCGGCGGCAGAAATGGCATTAGCTATGCTGAAAGCTATTATTCAGTTTAATCTCGAAACTGGATACAATTTTGATTTGAGAATTGGGCTTAATTCTGGTTCGGTAATCGCAGGTGTGATTGGAGTGAGTAAATTTGCTTACGACCTTTGGGGCGATACGGTTAATGTGGCAAGTCGGATGGAGTCTTCAGGAGTCGCGGGTAAAATACAAGTTACTGCTGCTACTTATGAACTTTTACAGGATCGATATTTGTTTGAAGAACGTGGCGCGATCGCTGTTAAGGGTAAGGGTCAAATGACTACTTTTTGGTTGACTGGAAAGGTTGATTAACAGTTAGCAGTTAGCAGTTAGCAGTTACCAGTTAGCAGTTACCAGTGAACAGTTAGCAGTGAACAGTTAGCAGTTTTTCCAACGATTCCCCCAAGTCTCCCGTGTCTCCCCCCTCCCCCAAGTCTTCCCAGTCCCCAGTCACCAGTCCCCAATCCCCAATTCCCAGTCCGCAATCTCCAATCTACGGTTTATCGGTAGGAATATGATAGATTATGTAAAAAGAGTGAGGATAATCGCCAGTCATGAGCTTAACAAATGGACGCATAGAAATTGGATCGAATGGGAAAATAATCGAGGTAAAGGAACCAATGTTTTATTATTTTGCCTATGGAAGTTGTATGTGTCCGGTAGATTTGAAGCGATCGCTGGGGGAAAATACTCATGATTATGTCATTGGTGTAGCTACGCTCAAAAACTATCGTTTAGGATTTTACCGTCGTTCCCTACGTCGTAACTGTGGCGTACTTGACATTGTGAGCGATCCAACCTCCTCAGTTAATGGTGTATTGTATCAGTTACCTTGGCGATTAAGCGATCGCCTTGACGAAAGAGAAGAAGTTCCCCGCAATGGTTATCAACGGGAAAATATCGATGTCGAATGTGGATCTCGCTTTTACCAAAATGTCCGCACTTATGTGGTAGTTGATAAATTAACTGAAGAAATTGCTCCCAACGATTGGTATTTTACCGTAGTGCTTCGCGGTGCAGTTACTTGTGGACTACCAGAAGAATATTGCTGGAATCTCTTTAATCGGATGCACCAGTTACAATTGCGTCATCAACAAGTAACTACTCTGAAAACTGCATAATTCGACAGTAACAGCTAAAAAAATTTGACTCTAGGATGTGTCTGAGGACGCATCCTGAAATTTTTGCGCTCGTTATTGGGGAACTTTTACTGCTTATTTTGCGTCAGCTTAACCGAGTTTCTGAAATCAAATCTTCAAGCGCAAGCTTCGTAAATTATTACTGTGGCGACAATTGTTAAATTAAAAGTAGAATAGTTAAGGCTAGAGTCTCAAAATTAGTCGTAATTAACAATTTGAGCGCCAAAACTGTCTCTATTATCCTGAGTCAAAACTTAGTTAGAGAGAAACTAAAATCTTTCTAGGAGTTTCAATAGCTACTAAAAAACACAATTATGTTCAAAAAATTTGCTTCAATTATTTTAGGCTCATCTGCTTGCTTGTTATTTGCTTTACCAGGACAAGCTCAAAGCTTTTTACAATATGCAGATACATATTGGCTAGTCAAAAATAGCTTACTTGCTGCGAGAGGAGAACAACTGGAAGATAGAGCTACTAGTAGAAATTGGGCGTTACAACAAAATGAAGATACTGTTAAAAGAGAAACTAGAAGATTATTGCGAGAAAGTCGCGAAGCAATGATTTCGGTTCCGCTCGATCGAGCTTGCTACAGCTACGCTTATTTAAAAAATGCACGTTTAAACCTGTTAGAAAATAGAGTCGATTATCTTAATACACACATCATTGGATGTCGTAATTTTGGTTTGAGAAATTTCATGGATATAGTTGATACTGAATACCAACAAATTTATCGGGAATTAGATTAAATTTTTAACTAAAAACGGGGAATATATGTTATGCTATCCCCGTCTGGTACCAATTATTTATTTATACAAAACTGCATCCTTCAAAGTTGAGACACGAGCAAGTATAGTATCAATATCTTCTTGGGGGACGTGGTGTGCAGTTAAAGCTTCACCGAGATGCTTGGCGATCGCGTTAAAATGTTCTGGTTGTAGATTCAAACCTGCGTGGGCTTTTTCCATCGATTTACCTCTATACTGCGGTCCACCAAGGGCGTATGATATAAATGCTGTTTGGTGACGGCGCTGCTTTTCCATGTCAGTATGAGCGAAAAAGTGATTTACGGTGTCGTCAGCCATGACTAGCTT
>NZ_JAAHBQ010000097.1 GCF_020144665.1 Oscillatoria salina IIICB1
ACTGTTAACCCAATTACGATGACTTTGGAAGGTTTCTAACAAAGTCCCAGTTTGGACATCCCATAACTTCACTAAGCTATCCAAACTACCCGAAGCGAGAGTTTTGCCATCTGGACTGAAACTGACACTGCCAACAACATTTTGATGACCTTTGAGTATATGTAACGGCTTACTATCATCAACACGCCATAATTTAACAGTACCATCCATACTGGCAGAAGCAAGGAGTTCACCATTAGGGCTAAAACTCAGGCTGGTAATCGTATCATGATGTGCAAAAAACGATCGCCTCAGCATACCATTCTCAAGATTCCATAGTTTAATTGTGCGATCGTTACCACCAGAAGCTAAAGTTTGACGATCGCGACTAAAGCTGATCCCAATATACTTATTCTTTCTCAGTGGATCGCCATGACCTTTAAAAGTATAGATTAAGCTACCATCTTTTAGACTCCATAACTCAACTATCCCCTCATCATAACCAGCAGCAAGACTCTTACCATCAGGACTAAAACTAAGGTTAAATAGTTGAGCGCTATGACCTTTTAAAGTTCGCTCTACCCTATTATGTTTGAGATTCCAGAGCTTAATATTACTATCATCACTACTAAAGGCGACAATTGCAGCATTCGGACTGAAACTAAGGCTTCTGACCATCTGACGTTCGCTTGGGAGAGTTTGTAACTCAGTTCCCGAACTAACACGCCATAATTTGACTGTACCATCTGCACTAGCAGAAGCCAGAATTTTACCATCGGAACTAAAACTAACACTCCAGACTGTATCAAGATGACCTTCGAGGATTTTAGGTTCAATACCATTAATTTGCCAAACTCTGACAGTAGAATCATCACTAGCCGAGACTAGAAATTTGCCATCAGGACTAAAACTAACTTCTTTAACATGACTCGAATGACCTCTCAAAGTTTGTGGTTCAATGTCTTCGCCAAACAAATTCCAAATTTTGATCGTATTATCTTCACTAGCAGAAACTAAACTTTTGCCATCAGGACTAAAACTAACACTCCAAATTGGGGCGCGATGACCTTCAAAAGTTCGTAACTCAGTTCCAGTTTCCACATCCCAAAGCTTAATGGTACGATCGAAACTAGCCGAAGCGAGAGTTTTGCCATGAGGACTAAAACTAACATCAGTAAGGCGATCGCTATGACCTGTGAGAGTACGCACCAGAGTTCCATTGCTCACTTTCCATAGTTTCACTGTACCGAAAAAACTAGCAGAAGCAAGCAACGTTCCATCCGGACTGAAACTGAGACTAGAGGCAATATCCCCACGATGACCTTCAATAACTCTTACTAAACTAGGTTTTTCTAAATTCCATAGTCCAATAGTTCCGTCCAAAGCAGTAGAGGCAATAAGTTGACCATCTGGACTGAAGCTAAGATCAGAAAGTCTTTCATTATGTCCTTTCAGCGTTTGGATTAAAGAGCCATCTTTCACCTGCCATAACCTAATTGTGCCATCATCTCCGGTAGAGGCAATAGTTTCACCATCTGGACTAAAACTTACACTCCAAATATTATCCTGATGACCCACAAGTGTGTGTAACAAACGACCTTCAATAGTCCATAACTTGACTGTTTTATCGGCACTACCGGAAGCAATAAGTTGACCATTGGGACTAAAGCTAACACTCCTAACTTGATTTTGATGTAATTCGAGGCGATTTTGCTCTTTAATCTGAGAAATTGCCTTCCGGAGTGCAGAGATGACCTCTGTTCGCGTTTCTGGTGAGGGGATATGAGACTTTTCTAAACTTTGCAGAGCTTTTCCAGCTTTGAGGGCTTTCAGTAAGGCTTCAAAAGGACTAGAGTTAAAAGCTTTTTCTGAGGAGAGACTAATCAAAGATATCTTAACTTCTGCCAATTCTTGTTGAGCTTGTCTGACTTGGTATTTTACCGCGATCGCGACGCTTACGGATACCGTAAGAATCACAGAACCAATTCCGATAACCATTCTCGCTTGGCGTTTGGCTATCTTAAGTTCGGTTTGAGCTTTTTGTCGAGCCAAAGTTAAAGTAGAATTTGCCTCAGCTAAAATCTGACTTTCTTGTTCTTGAACAGCTAAAGCTTGTCGAACTTCCCGCTTTTCTAAATCCTGACTAGCAGCTAAAAAGCGATAATCTAAAGGACTCAAACTCTGAGAATTTGCCCAGGAAAGAGCATCTTGTAATGCTTGTCCTCGCAATAAGCGAGAGTCATCTTGATAGTTAGATGCTATCCAAGCTTTAAGCATCGTTGCGTAGGGACGTAACTTTCCCAATTCTTTGTCTATCCAAGCTAAATTAAATACTTCAGCATAAATACGGTTATAAACCTTGAGTTTCCCTTGTTGTTGTACCACTAAACCGGACAAACGCAATTCAGTTTGCTCGGAACTTCCCTCAGCTAAAATTTCCCCTTCTGCTAAAATTTGGCGATAGATTTCTAGCAATTGACCTGCACGTTGTTCATTGCGTAAAAGGCGATCTCTAATTGTGCGTAAATGTTCCGGTTCGTCCTTGGCTTCCCAATTATCAACAATACAATTTTTAATAATTTCTGCAAGTTCAGCTTGATTTATTGTTTTCTTCATCGAGCCATTCTGAGAAATGTTTGATAACGAAATAGCTTGAGCGTGTCGAGCAATAATAAGACAAACTTTTTGAGTTAAGAAAGGTTGTCCTCCCGTCCAAACTAAAATTTCTTTTACTAATTCTTGAGGATTATTTACTGAATTTTCTAATCCCTTAACCAAAGGTTGCACTTCTGAAAATTGAAACCCATGCAATTCAATAGCCTTACCAATATTAAAAGGAGTTTGAGTTTTATCTTGAATCAAATCGCTAGGAGTAGCCACGCCTAGTAAAGCAAATGTCAGACGTTGATAAGCCGAATTATCGACTCTTTGATTAGAAAATAGCCGAATCAAAGCAAAAAAATCATCGAGAGAAAAATTTTGACTAAGAACTCGGTCAATTTCATCTATAAAAACTACTATATTTTGTTTAATTTCTGCCAAGAAAATTTCTTCAATAAATAAATTTAATCGTTGTACAGGTGAAAAGACATCTCGCCGTTCTCGCCACCAATTACGCCATTGAATTTTTTGCCTCAACTGACAACTATTAACTAAAGAATTAATAATTCCAGCATACCATTTTTCAGGAGTAACACCTTCCTTACCAATTCCCGTTAAATCGATAAAAGCACAGAGAATTCCCTCAGCTTGTAACCTTTCCATTGTTCGCACTCGTAAACTAGATTTACCCATTTGCCGCGAATTGAGAACATAACAAAACTGACCTCTTCTCAACGCTTCATAAAACTCTCTGTCAGCTTGTCGAGTCACGTAACTGCTAGCTGTCGTGGGTAGACTTCCTCCCACTTGATATTCATAGTTGTAATTTAGTTCAGTCATAGATTTAAAGTAACTACAGTATAACTTGAGTATAATATTTCTCTGTTTGACAGGTTGAGACAGAAAAACAAACCTGACTTTTACCTATTTTTTCAATTCTGCTCCCAATTTTTCCTGATTTTTTCCCGATAAATTATTAGGCAAATGCCATGTATGCTAGTTGAATTACCTGATTTTATCCCCTGGCGAGTCTCATTCCTAAGCAAGATAATGATTAATATCAAAGCTAAAGAACTAGATGTTTGACTTGCGTTAAGGATTTTGCTGTTAAAAGGCATTAATAAAAATTCTTAATTCACGATCGATCTGGTTCGCGACAAGTTAACTTCAATGGAGGATTCAATTATGGCTATTCTCAGTGATTTTGTTAGTGTAATGGAGAACAAAAACTTTGATGTCCAAATTGGTGATAGCAAAAATCGCAACGGTTGGACAGAACCATTTAAAACTGGTCGCCGCCGCGCCAATGATACTGCATTTATCACTTTTATGGTCAAAGGTATGACCCTGACTAATGAAAATGCCAATGTATTTATTAATGACCGAAAGGTTGGTGTGCTGTTCAATAATAAAGGTGGAAATCCTAACCACTGGCAAACTCAAACTATCGCCTTAAGTGGCTCAGATTTGAACGATGGTGAAAATGTGCTGCGAGTTGAGCCAGTATCTAATCCGGGTACTAGCGGGGGGACTTTCGATGATTTCTTTATCCGGAATGTGTATTGTCACTTCCATCAAAATTCCTAGATTGCTTTGAAAAAGAAGCTTTTTCCTACTTCTTTAAAAGCTTTGGGTGGGTATTGCTTGCTCACCCAGAAACAAATTCTTTTCCTTGAGGAAAATTATATCTGTCCATTCTGGAGAACTAAGCTCGTGAAACGAACCGTAATTAGAATTTGTCTTATCCTTCTACTGGCTTTTCCACTGTTGAGTTTAAACGCAACTGCATCAACTCTAGTTTCCCCCGAATCTGGTCATCAATTAAAATCTACTACTCAGATGCAGCTTGCTTTGGCAGAAACCTCAGACACTACTCCTACGCAGTTTTGGTGGTTACAAGGTGTTTCTCCTGACCAAATCAAAGACAAGCTTAAACAAGGGTATCGAATTGTTGACCTAGAAGTAGAGTCTACCAATCCCTATCGTTTTAGCACTGCAATGGTGAAAAATGAGGGGATCTATGCCAAAAAATGGTGGTGGTACTATGGTTTAACTTCATCAGCAGTTAAAGAAAAACTCTCGCAAAACAAAGCTCGAATTATTGACTTACAAGTTTATCGGGTTAACGGTCAAAAACGCTATGCAGTCGTTCTTGTCTCTAACACAGGCTCGGATGCTAAGGCTTGGTGGTACTATACTGACCTTTCTTTTGATGAGATGATGGCAAAAGCTAGGGATAATAATGCACGCCTTGTTGACCTTGAGACTTATGTTGTCGGTAATAAGCAACTCTTTAGTGGTGTAATGATTAGAAATACCGGTGCAGACCGCAAGGCGTGGTGGGTATATTCCAATAAATCACCTGCTTTTATTAGCTCAAAACTCCAAGAAAATAACGCCCGATTAATTGATATCGAGAAACGTGGCAACAATACTTTTACCGTTATTATGGAGCGCTCTGAAGGTCAAGGTTGGTGGTGGTACTACGGTAAAAGTGCAGCCCAAGTTAACGAACTGTGGCGACAAAATGGGGCAAGAATTTTTGACATTGAACCCTACACAGTTAACGGACAGAAACGTTTTGCCGTTCTGATGCTTAACAATTCCAACGCACTAACGACCCGGATTGGCGAGATGCTGCGAGACAATACTAATGGGGCTGTAGGATTACATCTCCAGCGAACAAACGGACAAGTTCTCGCCTCGTTGCAAAGTGATAGGGTGTTCTATCCAGCCAGCACAATTAAAGTTTTAGAACACCTCCATGCCATGCGTGCAGTTGCAGCAGGGGATGCAGATTTAGACGCGACAACACTGAGAGTTTATCCTGATGTTAAAGATAGCTGTTCTGAGCGACATAGTGGTCAAAACTTCAATAGTGAAACTCTCAGAGAAGCTTTAGAAAAGATGATGAAATCGTCTAATAACCAAAGTACCAACGCGATTCAGGAGTTGTTTGGTAACGGTGATACCGCTCGGGGTAGAGAGGTTATTAATCGGATGGCTCATAATGTTGTCGGTATGAGTAATGATACTGCCATCAATCATAAATTTGCTTGTGGCGGACCGAATAACAATCCTGCCAATCAACTGACCCTCAAAGATATAACCTTACTCTATCAGCAGATAGCAACTAATTCAAATGTTCTTGACCCTAAAACACGAACTACTTTTTACCAACTCATGCTTGGTAAAACCAACAACTTGTTCAATTTCGTAGAGACGGTAATTGATGACGAAGCTAGCAAAATTGGTGTTACAGGCACAGATTTGCAGTCATTTAAGTCTCAAATTGAGATGGCATATAAGGCGGGAAATATCCCCTATAATTCTCAGATTAATTCCCACATCTCAATTGCTGGTTGGATTGAGATTCCTTTTAAAAATAGAACGCAGATTGTTCCTCGACAATATACCTTCGGTATTTTTGTTGATGAGGCAACCCAAAATTCAGTTAATCTTGCGTCCGTGACCGCCGAACTACTTCGAGAGGAAATTCGTGCTGCACTGAAGACCTTTTAAAGCTCATTACGGGGGAGAAATTAGCTCCCCCTTGGCTCAGATTACTTCGTTAATTAGATAAGTACAAGGAATGAATAGAAGATTGCCAAACAGAATATTAGTTCACGAAAACTAAAAGAGTAAGCTCTATTCGTCAGAAAACTTGCAATAGATATCGAAATCAATACTGAGATGACGTTCAACTAACTTTTGCATTAACTCTGGCGATAGAGACAGACCTCGGTTCCAATCATTGAGAAAGATACCACAAAATACATTACCAGAGAAACTACGCAATTCTTCCCAGACAGTAAGTGGAACAGTTATACACTCAAGCAAACGAGTAATTTTTGTCTCTAAAACACCTGTATCTTCTTTGTCACCCTTGAGTATCCAAGCACCAGTTTGAGCAATGTGATGAGAACTTTTACTCCCAATAATATCACCTTTGCGGTAGGCTTTGCTAGGTTGACATTTCAGCAAAGCCGAGATTTCCTCTGGATTCAAATTATCGCCCAAAAAGCGTAATGATACTTTGACAGTTTCTACCGAACCACCGACACTAATAACATTGTTATCAGATTCTGGAGCTAGGAAATTTGGCTTTATTTCATCCATTATTTCAGCTTCCTTACTTCACTAAATATTTTCCTTTGAGTCAAAACTAAAGTTAATTCGTCATCATTCTTTTTTCTAAATTTAATTTAATTTCACGACAAAACTCGACGGAAATAGTCACGATATAAACGGCATCGAGGTACTACTTGATTTCCTTTTCGTTGCACTAATCCTAAACTATGTAACTTATATATTTTTAGAGAATCTAGTTCAACTGGTTCATTAGCGTTAACAACAATTTTGAATGCTTCAGCTAATTCCGGTACTTGTTTTAAAGCTAGCATTTGCCCTCGTAAATGATGGTTATAAATTCCTGATTCGTCAGATGCTTCCGATAAGATTTGTTCTAACTCTATTTCAGCAGAACTAAGATAATATATGGTTAGACGTAATAAATAAGGATGTCCTCCTATTACTGCCATTATTTGCTTGATTTGATGATGATGCCAATTTAATCCATGCAGACGAATTAAACTATTTACTTGTTGTTCATTGAATTCGTTTAATTCTATTGGAATTCCCGCATTAAAGGGAGATTGATTAATATCTAAAGGGATATAAATTTCTGTTGAGTGAGCAATAATTAATCGTAGTTTTTGCCAAAGCTGCGACATTTTCCCTTTTTCATGCCAGCTTCGTAACATTCCGAAAAAATCTTCGATTACTTCTGTATGAGGAAAAAGGCGATCTACTTCATCTAATGCTAGTACCAAAGGTGCATTTATTTCTGCTAGTAAATATTCTTCAAAGTATCCGGTACAATTATCATTACTTCCTAAAATGTCTGTATCCCAATATTCATTGAGATGATTAGATAAATTTAACTGCTTGCTGGTTTTTAAGCATAACCAACGCAGAAATTTATCTAAATTAGTTAAAATTCCTCTGTCTACACTACCTAAGTTTAGATAGACAGCTTGATATTTTTGGTTGGTTGCTTCGGCTAAAATCCTCGTAATTAAAGAAGTTTTTCCCATTAACTTAGGTGCTTTAATCCGAAGTAGCGAACCAGGTTTCATAATGGTCGCGTAGCTAAGTAATTCTATTTGTTCTCGTTGTAAGTAAAAGGGAGAATATAAAGGTACTGAGCCTTCGGGAAAGGTGATTTTGCTAACTGGAGATGAAGTTTTTTCTTGGGTGGCAACCTGAGCGGTGTTTAAACTTTTTTTCGCTCTTTTTAAAGCTTCCTTAAAGTTACTCTTGGTTACTTTCTCTGGTAAACAATTAGAAAGTTTTTTCCAAAGTTTGTTGCCAACATCTTTATTAAGATATTCAGGACTATAACCATATTTCTCTGCCATCTCATAATAAGTTTTACCTTGCCAAGCATCTTGAAGAATTTTGGCTTCCAAATCAGTAAGGTGTTTACCTGTATTTTTGCTTAAAAGCTGATTAACAACTTCTTTTGCGTTTTCCCAAGAAAAATTGGTTTCTAAATCAGTATCATCTGAGAAATTAGTGCTTTGATTTAAAGAAGATAATGCTTGAAGAGTTTGAGTATTCATGGGATAATTTAATTGTCTATAGAGAATAAGTTGCTAATGAAATCAATTAGCTCCGGATTTTTTAGCTTAGGAGTTTGTGGAATTGCTTTGATTAGAGATTAATTTTTTTCGAGAAAAAAATATTGGAGTTTGAGAAATTATTATTTACACGAGTTACGTGATGAATTTCGTCCATGCTATCACAATGAAAAAATAAGTGCTATGTCTTTCGAGGAAGAATCACTGTTGTGAATTTCAATGATGAAAAGACCCTGGTTAAAATTAAGGATATTTTCACTGTTTGCAGGTTATAGTCTGATTTTGCCTGTATTAATTATTATGTCTGAGGAGATTGAAGTATGCAGTTACAGTAAATTTGTTCTCTACAAATAGTTAATTTTGGGCAGATAAGTTAAGCTGAGTAATGGTTTTGTCAATCCCAGAAATGCGGTATGATATTGCAGCCTTGGGCTAGAATATAAGCGAGCTCCTATTGGGCAGTTCAGATGCGATCGCCTAAACTAGATAGCTAACAAATTGTTTGTGTAAGAGAATCACTCCCACGGGAAAACAGTACAAACAATCTCCATCACTTTTTCCGCTTCCGTTTCGACTTGGGTGGTGTACGATGTGCGCCAAAATATTTTTCACTGCGATAGCGTAACCAAACTCTTAACTGCTGAGGAATCTGCTCTTTTTGCTCTTTAGTTAAAGTATTGTAAAGCGCTAAAGCGCGTTCTCTTTCTCCACGACAGGCGGCATTATTATGATTATCCCAGTAACCACGAGCTACCCGAATCCGCCGACAGACTTCCTTAATAAGTGCTTCTCCTGTGAGAGGTTTTTCTGGCTTTGCCATATTTAGAGAGAGAATCACTGCTTTCCCTATTCTAAACCATTTAATTAGTAGTAATATTACTTCGTAAACAGTTTTAACAGTTTCTTTCTTTTGGATACTGGTGTAAAACAATAGAAGAGATTAGTCAAATGATAGAAAACATAATCAAAAAATCTACATTATTTTAAGCTTGAGAAATTCTTAAATTACCTGAGAAAATCGACAAGTGAACTATACTTAAATTACTGAAAGCATCTACTAGCGAATTAAACCAATTTAACTGTATTTGCCTTCAACTGCCATGAATCGAGATGCTCTCATCGTAGGAATTAATCAGTATCCCTTCCTCCAAGATAGTCCGACAAGCCCTCCAAAAAACCTCAAAAGTCCTGCTAGTAGTGCAGAAGCGATCGCACAACGTTTAGAAGAGTATGGTGGGTTTCGAGTGCGACGACTGCCGGAAACGATTCAGAATGGGCAGCGCCTTATCGATTCAGAATCAGCCAAGTTGGATGCAGATACTCTAGAGGATGCCATTGTCCAACTGTTTAATCCAGTCGGGGATAACGTTCCAGAAACGGCACTGTTGTATTTTATCGGTCATGGGCAGCGCAAGGAACGGGGTGGAGTCACAGAAGGGTTTTTAGCTACCAGTGATGTGAGTCCGAGGAAAAAGCGGTGGGGAGTTTCCCTGCGATGGTTGCGGGAACTGTTACAAAAGAGTCCGGTGCGGCAGCAAATTGTTTGGCTAGATTGCTGCTTTGCTGGCGAGTTGCTCAATTTTACGGAAGCAGATTTGGGAACAGTAGGTCAAGGTCAGACAAGGTTTTTGATTGCCGCAGCACGGGAATTTGAACGGGCAGAAGAAGATATTCAGGGACAGCATGGGGTATTCTCTCGGACACTTTGGGAGGGACTCGACCCCAGACGACAGCCGCAGGGTGTGGTTAATAATGATAGGTTGATTGAGTATATTGACCAGACGCTCAAAGGCACTCCCCAGCAACCGATTTGGTACAACCCCAACTATGAAATTCTTCTGACAGGTAAACGAGAGCAAGTTTTTCTTCCTACTCCAGATGAGATTTGTCCCTACAAGGGGTTGCGCTTCTTTGATGTTGACGATGCTCCCTATTTTTATGGACGGGAAGCGTTGACTCAAAAGCTGATTGAGCGAGTGCAGATAGGTAAGGGAAATTTTCTGGCGGTGCTGGGAGTTTCTGGGAGTGGTAAGTCTTCATTACTCCGGGCTGGGTTGATTTATCAGTTGCAGCAGGAACGGAGGTTGCCGGGAACGGAGCAATGGAAGATTCGGATTTTTACGCCAGGGGAACAACCGTTGGTGAGTTTAGCGACGGCGTTTCTGGATGAGGAAGTTACAGATATTGAGCGTGCGGGACAGCTAAGGGAGGCAGAAGAGGCAATTAAAGAGGGAGCAAAGGGTTTAGCAAGGTTGATTAATGTTTCAAAATCACCGCGCACGTTATTGATTGTGGATCAATTTGAAGAAGTTTTCACACCATCTGTCAAAGCCAATCACCGACAGCAGTTTATCTCGACCTTGTTGGGTGCGCTCAAACAAACAGGGGATAAGCTTTGCCCGATCTTTGCAATGCGAGATGATTTTTTGGGTAAGTGTGCGGCTTATCGGGAATTAGCTGATTTAATTCAGGCAAATTTGCTGATGGTGACACCGATGAGCGCCCAGGAGTTAAGACAGGCGATTGTTGAACCTGCAACGAAACTGGGGCGGAAGGTTGAGGAGAATTTGATAAGTGCCATCCTTAAAGATTTGGGAGTGGAGGTGCAGTCTTCAAATGAAGCAGAGAAGATACCGGAACCAGAGCCGGGAATGCTGCCTTTGTTGGAATATACCTTAGAGCAGCTTTGGCAACGGCAGACTTTGAATTGGTTAAAGTTAGACAGTTACAACCAATTGGGTAGAGTACAAAAAACTCTAGAAAATCTGGCAGAAGAGGCTTATAAGGGGCTTTCCCTTGAGGAACAGCAGGTGGCTGACCAGATTTTTATCAAGTTGACTCAATTAGGAGAAGGAACGCCGGATACTCGCAAACAAATGCCTCAACGAGATTTGGTTACTCAAGCCCAATCAGCACAGTTGATGGAACAGGTAATCCAGAAGTTAGCTCAGGCAAAGTTGATTGTCACCAGCGAGCAAAGGAAAGGTCAAGATCGGGTAGCGGTGGTGGATGTGGCGCATGAGGCGTTGATTCGCCATTGGTCAAGGTTAAGGGAATTGTTGGATAATAACCGAGAGGCGATTAGGACTGAGCGGAAGATTCAGACGGCGGCTGAGGAGTGGCGAGAGAAGGATAAGTCTAAAGATTATTTATTGACAGGGTTGAGGTTGGGTGAAGCTGAGAGTTTTCTTCAAAATGAAGTGGATATTGTTCCTTTGTCCAGTTTAGCTGAGAAATTTATTCAGGAAAGTCAGAAAGAGCGCGATCGCCTTCAAGTAGAAAAAGATCGCCAACGTCGCCAAACGATTCTTCGACTGACTGGGTTTTCTATTTTTGCTTTGATTTTAGCTGGAATCGCTGGAATAGGATGGTGGCGTACTCTGATTGCTGAGAAGAATTCACAGCTTATAGCCCGTAGTCAGTCTTCAGAAGCTCTATTTGCTTCAAATCAGGAGTTTGATGCACTTTTAGAAAGCATTAGAACCGCCAAACAAATTCAAAAACAAACAAAAATAGAAAGATTTTTATTTGGAATCAAACCTACTACCGAGATGCAGGTCAAAGGAGCTTTATTTCAGGCTGTTTATGGAGTTAGAGAACTCAATCGCTTTGAAGGTTACGATCGGCACTTTATGCGTGTTTCATTTTCCTCTGATGGAAAAAGTATTGCTGCTGCTAGTGAGGATGGTAGGATCAAACTTTGGAATTTAGATGGAGGCGAGAAAGCAACTATTGAAAACAAATATAATTCGGGAGTCAGAAATGGAAATTATTTAGTTAGTAGTGTTAGCTTCAGTCCACAAAGTAATCTTATTGTTGCTGCTTCTGAAGATGGTAATCTCAAAATTTGGAATTTTGAAGGTCAAGAAATTGATTCATTGAAACATCAGCTTCAAGACATTCTTTTAACCAGTATTAGTTCTGATGGGACAACTATTGCTGCTATTAATATTGATGGAAAAATTAAAGTTTGGAAAAGGGATACTCAAGAAAATTATTCCTTTCAACTCTTTTTAGAACCAGATTTTCCTTATGTAAGCGCTTTCAACTTTAGTGTTGATGGTAATCCGATCGCTGCTGCTGGTGAGAATGCTATTGGTGAGAATGCTATTAATTATACTGTTAAAATCTGGAATCTTGAGGGTCAAGACCCCATTATTTTAAATCCTAATTGGACAGTTACCAGTCTAAATTTTAGTCCTAATTCTGATACAATTATTTTGACAGAAGGTTCAGAAGTAACATTTTGGAGTTTAGAGGGAGAGAAATTTGACGATTTCTCTGATTTTGGCGTTACAGGATCGGTTTTTAGCCCTGATGGTAGCAGAATTGCTACTTTTGGTAGTAATATAGGCGATATTAAACTCTGGAATAATTTTAATGGTCGATGGGAAATTGAAGCAACTTTAATTGGACATAGCTATACTATTCATGATGTGAGTTTTAATCCTATTAATAGTAATATGCTGGTTTCTGTGAGTGCGGATAACACTGTTAAAGTCTGGGATCTCGAAGGAGTCCAACCCGCAAAATTTAGAACAGTGAATGGTTCTTTAGGAAATATAAGTCTGAGTCCAAATGGTAAATTTATTGCGACAGTAAATGCTGATAGATCTCTAAAAATTTGGGATTTAGAGGGTAATCTTCAAAAATCTTTTTCTGAAGAAATTTCTTCTTTTAGTAAAATAACTTTTAGCTCCGACGGTAAAAAGATAGTTTCCAGTCACCGTAATAAGGTTCAAATTTGGCATACTGAAACTGGAGAAAATCAAATAATTATTGAGCAAAAATTACCGAGAAGACCAAGCCAACGTAATGATTTTGGGAGAGCTAATTTTGGTAAAAAAGATAGGATTATTACAGTAGGACAAGAAGATGGGACTGTGAAAATTTTATCTCTTGATGGGAGAGTAATTGAAACTCTCAAAGGTGGAGGAAAAATAGTTATTTATAGTCCGAACGGTAACATATTAGCTTCTGCTAGCAAAGATAAGACGATCAAACTTTGGACTGCTGAAGGATTAGTATACGAAGAATTACCTCCTTTAATTGGAAGTGATTCTGAGATTACCAGTTTGGTTTTTAGTCCAGATAGCAAAACTTTAATAGCTGGAAATGAAAATGGGAATATTCTAATTTGGAAGCTTGCGGATAGAAGCTTAAAAATACTTCAAGGACATACCAATTCTGTTGGGAGTTTAAATTTTCGACCGGATGGTTTAATTTTTGTTTCAGGAAGTGGAAGTAGTGCGAAAAGCGATGCAGGGATCGTTAAATTTTGGAGTCTTGATGGACAAGAACTTAAATCTTTGAAAACCAATAGTTCTACAGTTCGGAATCTTAATTTTACTCCTGATGGTCAAACTTTAATCTATGGTGATGGTGGGAACGTCAATCTGTGGAATTTAGATTTAAATTATCTATTGAATAAAGGTTGTAATTGGGTGCGTGGTTATTTAAAGCATAACCTTACGATTAGTGAAACAGATCGCCATCTCTGCGATGGCATCGGAACTGCTAATTAAGGTACACAACTTACTCGTTTTTCGCTTCTCCCCCCGGCAAACTACTCAAACTGCGACTCGCCACATCTGCACTCAATCCCCAAAGCACCAAACCCCAATAATCAGCAAATGGCTCGGCTCCAAACGTTCCCCCATTCTCCACATACAAAGCGCGAATTCCCACCACGGATAACCCAAATAACAGCGCCAACGACAATAATGGTCGCACCACCCAATAGGTTGCTTCTGCTCGCACTGCACCAGAAACACCAGAAAAGAAAACAAGCGATCGCCTCAACCACACTACCCACATCGGCAAAGCTGGCGCTTTCTGAGCCTGAGTTTGCACCGCATGACCAACTGCTACCACCGCTTCCTGAGCCTCTCGAAGGGTTTCCATTATGGCTGCATCCGGCTTATTCTCCGAACCCATCATCGTCGTTCCCAACTTCACTACCTCAGACTGAATTTCTTCAAGTAGCACTTTCGCTTGCTCCAATCCTTTTTCATCCGACGACAATCCAATCAGCGATCGCGCTTCAGCAATCTTTTGCAGTATCTCCTTCACCTTGGGATGCTGCTGTTTCGGTTCCAACTTCTGCTCCATCATGCGTAATCGCTTCAAGCAGTCGAGACGAACGGCGATCGCATCTACCTCTGCCTTTACCCCATCCAAGTCCATCTGATAAACTGACTGGCGAACTTGGTTAACCATTGGCATCAACATTTCGCAGTCTTCCGGGTTAGCTTCACTCATCTGTAACTCTAGCTTATTTACCTCCCCCAAAGCCTCAGCTTGAGGAATCCCCTTCTCCTGCATATACTTAAACAACCTGCCCAAAATAATTCCCACCAATAACACCAGAAGTGGTATCAATGGACCTGAGCGCATACTCAAATTTATCGGAATCTTCAGCATCTCCTCTCCCCCTTCCAGCGTCAGGTAAACTGCTCCCGTATAGCGGTCGGGGGGAATTTGCGATCGCTCCCACTTTAACGGTAAGCGAACGATTTGATTAGCAGCCAGTGTTTCTGGAGTTGGAGGTGGTTCAACCTCAGTTTCAGTAATTTGATATCCCGTCTGCTTACCTACTAAAACCACCTCTGCATTGGTCAGAGAAACCGATGCCTCAACTGGGTTGTTAAATCGTAGCAACCATTGATTCTGAAAAGCATTCGCCGGAAGCAAAACGCGAGCTAAGGCACAGTCGAACAACCAGCTACAATGAACTAACTGAAGCTGTAGCTGTTCTGAATCTGGCAATGCCACTAAATTTGGTCTAGCTTTTGCATTGACCGTGAGTGGAATCACCACAGCTTCTGAACGCAGTTGACCCGATGGTAATAGCTCAATTTGACCCTCATAAATTCCTGGCGCTTGGATAGCACTTACCTTTACCTGAAAATCCTTTGGTACTCCTGCTTCTAGCTGAGGTTCCCCAATTAACTCGATCTGCTGGCGTGTAATTTTTTGAGCCGTATCCTTGCGCTTCAAATCAGAGGGTAGGAAAGTAAAAGAAACTACATCCTCTTCAGGCACAGTTAATCGTAGATTACCAATAAACCCATTCTCCTCCCCCAACCATCCCGTAATTTCCAAAGGTTTATCAGTAGTATCAACATCGATTGTTTGTCCTAAAGCAGAGCTAGGAAAAACCAGCAAAATAATTAAAGCAACACCACCAACAAAGCGTTTCACAATCGACCTCAATTAATTAAACCAACAGCATGGGAGAGAACAATTTCGTGCGCTGCATATAGCGAGTACACTAAACCCAAGGGATTTAACTTCTCTCGCAATAATTCCTGGCGCACTCTTAGCATAGCCTGTCCTAAAGGCTCTCCCTTAAATAAACGTGGTAAAAGCGCAGCCGCATAAGATTCAGCAAACATTTCCGGAACCGGACATTCCGTACCAATAACACCGCACGCACCAGCCACTCGAAAGTCATCAATCAAACTCATATAGCTTTCTGGAGTATAATCTCCCGTCGCACAACCATTAAGAAATACCAGGGGATGGTGCGACCATTTCAATTGGGAAGCTTCTAAAAAATTACTATCAATTCGTCCGTCACTAATCTCAAGATAGGGTTGCTCGAAAATCTCATCGATACCACCATGACAATAGAAATAAATCAAATCCCAACTGGTGCGATCGCGCCAGAGTTGTTCTAATTTAGCAATCTTTGATGCTATCAGCACTTGTACCTGTCCTGCTGCTTGTAGTTTTGGTAGATGATCTCGCCACAGAGAAAAGTTTTCCCAAACATTAAAATTGAGCAATAAGGGTTGGTCATTAGCAATTTTTTTAACTAATGCTGTGGGTTGAGGTAACTCTCCCGTCACCCAACAAGGCAGTTGTTCAATAGCGTAGCGGTAGCCCCAGAAGCTATAGGGACAGACAATGTAATCATCATCAGCATGGGGACAGGTTAAACAATCTTCCTTACTGGTGAAGAAGTATTCGCAGACACGGGTTTTGCCCGATTCGTATTTTACATTTCGCTCGTACAGTAAAGCCCAAGGGATAGTAACTTGACCGATAATTGGATTCACTTGGATCGTAATTCCTGGTTCGAGAGTAGCTGGTAATTTTTCACCCTGGTCATCAGACGCTGGATTGCCTTGATTTTGGGGTAAGATTGCTCGATAAAGATAGCGTCCCACTTGAGCAAAACGAGGTAGCCAGTTATTGAGCAAATCCATTTCTCCCTTGTCCACCCATTCATACCCTTCACGTGCAGCTAGGTTAAGCTGCTTGCGAACGCCTGCAACTGCTTTACCTAATGCCGCAGGCTGTAAAATAGTATCGTAAAAGGCTAGTTCCTGATTCCCCTGTGTCCGGTCTAGAAAGCGAAAGTCAATACTTCCATCCCGTTGATTGCGTTCTACATCAATGGTCAAAAATCTTTCTGGAGTCAGTTTAAGCTGTTCGGTGGTGAGTTGGTCAGTTGTGGTAAATGTAACTCTAGTTCTCTGGATGGGAAGCATCGACTCTGGCACTTCCGCACTTTGATGAGGAATAATTATTGCTTCAACTTGTTTCGCTTGTAACAAATAGCCTCGATAGAATAATTCAACCTGAAGTAATCCTCGCCCCGATCCTAATTTGGGTATCACCATAAAGCCGATTACCTCTGATGTACCTTGACGGGGAAGTTTCAGTTTTTTTACTTGCCAGGGAACGAGAAAATCATGAGAAGAGACGACTACATCCACAGACAATGTTTCCTCTTTTTCCCAAATTTGGGCAATTGCCTCGTCTGGGAAAGGGACATTGGTTTCATCAGTTCCCTTGCGTTCTGGACTAATATCTATATGCAGAATATAAGTTTGACCTTGAACCAAAGGTTCATTATTCAAAATCACAGTTGGCTGAAATGGTTTGCGTAAATAAGTATTGAAATAGCGAGATGTTTTCAGTGTTTGTTGAGTTGCCCCTTTTATCTCAGTAAATATTGTTTCACCTACTCTCAATCTTTCATCTGTAGGTTCTTCAACTGCTAGAGAAGGTAAATCTGGATAAGGTCTAGGCAACTCCCCTGCTGGCAAGTTATCGCTCTTGCCTAAAAATCCTTCTAACCTTTGCAAAGCAACAAATTGTTTTATTGTTTGGATAGGATCGACAGCACTCAGAATTCTAGTTGTAGCATTTAAAGTTTCGTTACTAGCAAAATCTAACTCTTCTTCATCGATTGCAAAGGTTTCAGATGTAGAGGTCGTAGGTAGTTCTCGTTCTAATTCTTCCCAAGAAGGTAAAACTTCAGTCGGAATTTGTTCGAGTTTTTCTAGACGAGCTTGAAAAAACTCAAAGTACCTTTTTAACTCTGTATTCCCTTGAACAACTGCTCTTAACCCCTGTTCAATCCATTCCCAATCATCTCTGTCAAGCGCTAGCTGTGCAGCTACAGTCTTGAGAGCTTCTTTTTCCTCTGAGGTAAGGGGGACTTGTAGTTGTCGAAGGGCTAACAGAAGAGCTAGTAGCGCCTTTGTCATTGATGAATTCATCTGAGGGCAGAAAAAATTGGCAAATTAGGTTCAGCTAATAATATATCTTCTATTTTGAGCCTTGAATATTTTCAAATGTTGTCCGGCTAAGTTTTTCTCCTAGGAGAGATTATATTTAGTAGTACATTCTGCCGTATAGCGAAAGTCTCGGATTTCAGTGGCGTGAGCTAAATTACTAG
>NZ_JAAHBQ010000098.1 GCF_020144665.1 Oscillatoria salina IIICB1
ACCCAAGCAAAATACTCGCTTGCAGCCCTAAGATTTGTCGGGTTAACCAGTATAACACAGATTTTTTCCAGATTTAGCCAAATCTCACCGATACTAATTTATGACCTCACTCAACCTAGAATTTTAAGAGATTAGTTAAACTAAAGCAAAAGGTAATTCTCCAATTACAAAACGAAATGCTGGAAACCAAACAAATAATTGGAGCTCGCTATCAACTAGAGGAACAACTCAGCAACAATGCGGGTCGTCAAACTTGGATCGCCAAGGATCTTAATAATTCTTCAACAGTAATTGTCAAATTACTCGCCTTTAGTCCCCAAATGCAATGGGACGAATTTAAACTCTTCGAGAGAGAAGCACAAGTTCTCAAACAATTAAATCATCCGCGCATTCCTCGTTATCAAGATTATTTTTCCCTAGACAAAGAGATCGGCGGCGGTTTGTGTTGGTTTGGGATGGTGCAAGAGTACATTCGGGGAAAATCCCTACAACAGCTATTGGAAGAAGGAAAGCGATTTAGTGAAACTCAAGTGCGCGCGATCGCCATCCAAGTCTTAGA
Organism: Oscillatoria salina IIICB1; assembly: GCF_020144665.1. NCBI lineage: Bacteria > Bacillati > Cyanobacteriota > Cyanophyceae > Oscillatoriales > Oscillatoriaceae > Oscillatoria > Oscillatoria salina. The sequence goes on from NZ_JAAHBQ010000098.1 coordinate 560, forward strand.
AATTTTACGCTACCTACACCAACTAAATCCAGCCGTTCTCCACCGTGACCTTAAACCCAGTAATCTTATTTTAGGCGAAAACCAGCAAATATATCTCGTCGATTTTGGCGCAGTCCAAAACAGTGCAGCAGTTGAAGGAGTTACCTTTACCGTCGTCGGTACAACAGGCTACGCACCCCTAGAACAATTTTGGGGAAAAGCCTCACCAGCCTCCGATCTTTACGCACTAGGAGCAACTTTAATTCATCTGTTAACCGGAACTTCACCAGCTAATTTACCTCAGCGCAATCTCCGCATTCAATTTCGTGAAATAGTCAGTATCGAACCCAAATTTATTAGTTGGATTGAAACTTTAACTGAACCCGACTTAGAATTTCGCTTTCAATCAGCTTTACAAGCCTTAGAAGCTTTAGAAACAGGTAATTTTGCCAATTATCACCTACAAACAATTACATCACCCTTCCGCAGCAAAATAAAGCTACAGAAATCTCCCTCTCAGTTTCAGATTGAAATTCCCGGACGAGGGTTCTTAATTTTTCTTGATATTTTCACTTATTTGCTTAAATTACTTTTGCAAATCGTTTTAGGATTGAGCTTAATTGGAGCAATCATCTCCATCATCATTTTTCTCATCATTTTTTTAGTAATTACCTTAAGTATTTTGAATGGTTGGATAGCACCAGAAGCCTTGCTTGTAATTTTTATATCTATCCTTTTAATCAGCTTACTAGCTTGGTTATTTAAAGTAGGAAACCGAGAATTTAATAAAATAGCTCAAGACCTCCATCGTAAAAACAAAAATTCTTTTCTTTTTGGCGATTATCACTTTAATTTAACCAAAGATAAATTTGTAATTAAACGCTGTAAATTCAATATTTGCTATTGCAAACAGCAGGGAAATACCAAAGAAATAAATGCAGTCAAAAAAGATGAATTCAACTCCATATTTTTTCAGACAAGGCGTAGAAAACATTATTTCGTAGCCAAAAAAATAACTCAAGCTGAAAGTAACTGGTTAATTAGAGAAATTGAAGAATGGCTTCAATAGCTATTCAGTAAAATTTGCTGTAACCACTGAAGTAAAATTTAATTACCCTAACTTAATTATCTCAACAATCAACAGCTACAAACTCCCAAAAATCATGTTTAAACCTCAAAATATTCTCCAAAATCGTTATCAACTAGAAACAGAACTAGGTAACAATGCTAACCGCCAAACTTGGCTAGCAACCGACTTGAAAACTTCATCTCCAGTAGTAGTTAAACTACTCGCTTTTAACCCACTCATGCAGTGGGAAGAATTGAAACTATTTGAAAGAGAAGCACAAGTTCTGCAAAATATCAATCATCCGAGAATTCCTGAATATTTAGATTATTTCTCAGTTGAGAAAAGCAGCGAAAATGAATTACCTTACTTTGGTTTAGTGCAAAAATATATTCCCGGTACTTCAGTTAAGAAAATCCTCGAAAAAGGAAAAAAGTTTAGCCAAAATCAAGCCCGTTATCTCGCGGAAGACATCTTAGAAATCCTGATTTATTTGCACGAATTAAGCCCACCAGTCTTACACCGAGATATTAAACCGAGTAACATAATTTTGGGTAAAGATGACCAGTTTTACTTAGTAGATTTTGGTGCAGTACAAGACAAAGCTAAAGCTGAAGGAGTCACCTTTACAGTTGTCGGAACTAGCGGTTATGCACCACCCGAACAACTTTGGGGAAAAGCCGTTCCTGCATCGGATCTTTATGCTTTAGGAGCAACTGTAATTCATTTATTAACTGGGATATCTCCAGCAGATTTACCCCAGCGACAAATGCGAATAGACTTTAGTAGTAAAGTTGAGCTAAATCCCGATTTTAATTATTGGTTAGAACAACTTCTTGAACCAGCACCAGAAAGAAGATTTGCCACAGCTAAACAAGCTTTAACAGCTTTGCAAACAATCGAAGTTCGGAAAGCGGAAAAGCAAACCAAAGATTCACCTAATTATGCAATTATAAGTGGTATCTTTGGCACAGTTTTGGTAGGTATATATGGATCATTTTATCTACCCAATCTATTGAATAAAATACCTCAAGCGCAACAAGCTAAACAAGCAGAAGCAAAAAACTACCTAGGTTCGATGAATCGCGCTCAACAAGCTTATTGGTTAGAAAATAAGACTTTTACTGATTCTGTGGAACAGTTAGGAATTAGTATTGTACCTGAAACTGAGAACTACAGTTACTCAGTTGACTCAGAAGAAAAAAGTACATTTCATTACGGAATAGCTAAAGAAGATAAAATAAAGAGTTATGTGGGGGCTGTTTATGTAGGTGTTCCCAAGGTAAGCACGTTACATAACCAAGAAACTACTTTGTCTATTCTTTGCGAAGCTGATTCTCCTGGTCAAATAAAATTACCAGCACCTACTTTTGAAAATGGAGAATTAAGTTGTGCTGAAGGAACAACTAATCTAAATGAATTGAGCAATTATTAAAATTAAACTTGGTAGTAAGAGCGATACCAGTTGACAAATTTTTCGATACCAACTTTTAATGGTGTATTGGGTCGAAAACCAACATCTTGCATCAAATCGTCAACATTAGCGTAAGTTATGGGGACATCTCCTGGTTGCATAGGAAGCATATTTTTGATTGCTTTTTTCCCTAAACATTCTTCTAGAGTTTCAATTAATTGCATTAATTCAATGGGTTGATTGTTGCCAATGTTATAAATTTTGTAGGGTGCAGAAGTTTTTTCGCCTTGGGGTGCAGGAATCTTATCAATTACCCGCACAACCCCTTCAACGATGTCGTCAACGTAGGTAAAATCGCGCTGCATTTGACCGTGATTAAAGACTTTAATTGGTTTATCTTCTAAGATGGCTTTGGTGAAGAGAAAAACTGCCATATCGGGACGACCCCAAGGTCCGTAAACTGTAAAAAAGCGTAAGCCAGTGGTAGGAATATTATAAAGATGACTGTAGCTGTGTGCCATTAATTCGTTAGCTTTTTTGGTAGCGGCGTATAAACTAATGGGATAATCGACATTATCTTCGACAGCGAAGGGAATTTTTTTGTTTTTACCGTAAACGGAACTAGAGGAAGCAAAAACGAGGTGTTTAATTTGAGAGTGACGACAACCTTCAAGGATGTTCATGAAACCGACAAGATTGCTATCTAAATAAGCATAAGGATTTTCGAGGGAATAGCGAACACCTGCTTGGGCTGCCATGTGAGCAACGAGATCGAATTGCTCTGTAGAAAATAATTTTGCCATATTTTCCCGGTCTGCCAAATCAAGCTTGTGGAAACTAAATCTAGGTAATTTTTCGAGTTCAGCGAGACGGTTTTTTTTGAGGGAAATATCGTAGTAGGAATTAAGATTATCTAGTCCGATAACTGTGTCTCCTCTGAAGATTAATCTTTGACTGAGGTGAAAACCTACAAAACCAGCCGCACCTGTAACTAAAATTCTGACCACGATTTTTCCTCATCATAAAATCTGGGATCTATTTTATTAGGGATTGGGGGTTAACAGTGAGCAGTTATCAGTTATCAGTGAGCAGTTATCAGTTATCAGTGAGCAGTTATCAGTGAGCAGTTATCAGTGAGCAGTGAGCAGTTATCAGTGAGCAGTGAGCAGTTATCAGTTATCAGTGAGTAGTGAGCAGTTATCAGTGAGTAGTGAGCAGTTATCAGTGAGTAGTGAGCAGTTATCAGTGAGTAGTGAGCAGTGAGTAGTGAGCAGTTATCAGTGAGCAGTTATCAGTTTATCCTCCCACTCTCCCTTGTCTTCCCTCTTTTCCCCCTTCTCCTTGTCTTCCTTGTCTTGCTTAAGGAACTATTTTCCTCTGGGTAGGTCTAATTGAAGCGAGTGTGAGGAACTGATGCTGTTGACTACTCCCCTCCCTCCGCGTTGCTAAAGGGAGGGGATTCACAAGTAGTTCTCTTTCCTCTTGCAGGCACAGTCAAGTTGCCTCTAGACGCTCAATATGTTGACATATAGCCGCATATATTGCGCTTACTTTTTTGAGTTTTATGCTTTCAAACATCCATCACTCAGCTAGTTTAGTACGCTCCTCGCTCTGAAGAAAGCTTGCAGTGGTTTAGTCATACTGCCGTTAGAGCCAATCTAACCGTTGTTTCTTACTTACCGGGTTTTCGACCTACTAGAGCGAAGAATCACGTAGATTTTCGTTTTACTCGCGATCGACTATTGTACTAACTTTCTAGTTTCTTTTCAATCAAAGTCGCCGTAGAACAGCGAGGCTTTAAACCCATTTTTTTTGGTAAAGTTGATGGGTGAGGTGTCAACGACCCAGCAGAGAGAGAAAATTGAGCTAGAGCCGATCGCTGTTATCTTCGAGACTAGCTTTTCATCGTTCGATCTGAGTATGATGATCGAAATTGATGGCGGTTTGCTAGCTACAATCTATGGTGGACAATTCTCAATATCCGAACTTTGTAGCTCGATAGGTGCTATCTAAGTAAGCGGATCGCTCACGACAGGTGTTTGTGAAAAAATGACGAATCCTTCTAATCCGAATCAAGATTCAGAACCAAATGTTCGCGATCGCGCTAACGATCCTGGGGACGAACTACAGCAAAATACTACCATTCAACAGCCTGAAGAGGAAGCAACTACTCCGCCACCACCGAAAAAGCGACGGCTTTGGTTATGGTTGGGTACGCTTTTACTGTTGGGGGTTGGTGGAGGGTTGACTTATGGCTGGATTTTTGTCCAACGACAGTTAGCTCCGAGGGTTGAGCAAAGTCTGGAAAATATTTTGGCTCGTCCGGTTGAGGTGGGTGAGGTTGAGGGCTTCTCTTTGGGCGGGATTCGCTTTGGAGAAACGGTAATTCCGGCAACGTCAACGGATACGGATCGGGTGATTATTGAGGCTGTGAGAGCGCGTTTTGACCCACTGAAGTTGATTTTAAATCGGACTCTGGAACTGGATGTGACTTTGGTGGAACCGGAGATTTATATCGAGCAAAATCCAGAGGGTGTCTGGATTGAAACCCAAATTGTCGAACAAGAACCGGGTCCGATTAAAGTGGATCTCCAGACGCTACGCTTGCAAGATGGGGATGTGTTGCTGGTAGGGAGAACCGCAGGGGGAAATTTACAAGAACCTGTGGCGATCGCGGTTCCTTCGGGTACGGTACGTTTCTTTGATGAAAATACACGTATCGTCTTTGATGCACGCGGGGAAATGGTGAAGGGGAATTTCCAAATTCAAGGTGAAAAACTCCCCGAACAACTGGATTTAAACATTTCTGCTCAAAATATCAGCGTTACTGAAGCTTCTCGTTTAGTAGTGATTCCGGTGGTAAGTCTCCAAGGTGGTCAGGTAAATGCTAATTTAGATTTGGAGTTGGCAACTGGTGAGGAAGTTCCTCTTATTCAAGGAACTGCTAGTTTACAAGATGTTCGCGCTCAAGTCGCACAACTTCCCCAAGCTTTTCGACAAACTAATGGTCAAGTTCGCTTTCAAGGACAGGAAATAGTTATCGATAAGGTTGCTACTATCTTTGGTGAAATTCCTGTGGTTACTGAGGGTGTGGTAGACCTGGAAGAAGGTTACAATGTCACTGCGAAAACAGCCCCAGTTTCGGTGAAACAAGTTCTGGTGACTGCGGGAATTGAGGATAAGGAAGCTGCGACAGGGAAACCGCAAACTCCTCCTACTACGGAAGCTTCACCAGAAACTGAAACTCCTGCAACTGAAGAGGAAAATACGGCGACTACTGAGTCTCAGCCAGGGGAACGAGTTATTGAGTCAGCGACACCTGGTGGGGAAACTGCGACTGGGGAACGAGTTATCGAGTCAGTGACACCCGGTGGGGAAACTGCGACTGGGGAAATAGTTATCGAGTCAGCTAAACGTCGTGAGGAAACTGCTGCTAATCCAGAGGAAACTGAGTCTGCAACCGAAACTCCCGCGACAGCAGAAACCGAAACTCCTGCGACAGCAGCAGCAGAAACTCCAGAAAATCAATTGACGCTTCAAGATTTGCCACCAGTTGCGGGACAATTACAAGCAGGATTTACAATTACGGGTGCGATCGCTGAACCGAAAGTTGATGTTGAGGTAGCAGCTACCGAACCAATCCAAATTGATAAGTTAAAATTTGAGGCGGTGAAAGCGACAGCGACGCTGGAAGATACGACTTTAGCAATTACCGATTTTCAGGCGACTCCTACGGTTGGCGGTAAAATTACGGGTAAGGGAGAAATTAATCTCGGTGAAAATAGCGGTTTAGTTTTCGATGTCCAAGGGAATACAATTCCGGCTACAGAGATTGCGCGTCTTTACGAACAACCTCTCCCGCTTCCGATTAGTCCGGTTTCGGGACAATTACAAATTTTTGGTCCTCTGAATCAACCGAAAAATATTCAAGCTAAGGGTTCGGCGAATTTCCAAGCTGCGGGTGGTAGCGTGGCTGTGAATGACATTCAAGTGGCTGATGGGCGTTGGAAGGGGATCGTGCGTACTGAAGGCATCCAGCTTAATCGTTTGCCCAAGGTTCCGGCTAGCGTTCCTCCTGGTAGACTTAATGGTGTCTTTAATGTTGAGGGTAGTATTGATTCTTTTCGCCCCGATACGATTGACATTAAAGGTGCGGCGAATTTAAATATTGCTGGCGGCAATGTGGTTGCTAATAATATTACTGCTGATAATGGAGTTTGGCAGGCGAAAGTACAAGCTGATGGGGTGCAGTTAGCGGCTTTTGAACAGTTACCCCCGGCTTTGCAAAAAGGTAATCTCAATGGGGTTGTTAATGTTTCTGGGAGTCTCGCTTCTTTTGCACCATCGACGCTTAATGCTACGGGTGCGGCGCAGGTGAATGTCGCAGGTGGTACAATTACGGCTACGGATCTTCAGGTAGATGAGGGACGCTGGCAAAGTCAAGTTAGAGCGAATGGTGTACAACTCTCGGCTTTGGGTGCGGTTCCGCCGCAATTGCAACGAGGACGGGTAAACGGGCTTTTTCAAGTTTCTGGGAGTCTCGATTCTTTCGATTTAGAAACGATTCGCGCGATCGGTACTGCCCAAACTAATGTCGCGGGCGGCACAGTAAATATCAGTAATATTACGGTTGACAATGGACGCTGGCGAGGTCGGGTACAAGCAAATGGCGTGCAGTTGTCGGGTTTGGCAAATGTCCCGCCGCAATTGGAACAGGGACGAATTAATGGTGTTGTTAATGTTACTGGCAGTTTGGCTTCGTTTGAACCAGAAACTATTCAAGCTACGGGTGCAGCCCAAGTTAATGTAGCAGGCGGCACGATCGTTGCTAGCGATCTTACGGTGAATCAGGGACGCTGGCAAACTCAAGTTAGAGCGAATGGCGTGCAGTTATCTCAGCTTGCTTCTTTACCTGTCCAATTGCGTCCAGGTAGAGTTAATGGTGTGTTTAATGCTACAGGCAGTCTGGATTCTTTTGCTCTCGATAGTATTCGGGGTGTGGGTGCGGGGCAAGTGAATGTAGCAGGCGGCACAGTCACGGCTAGTGAAATTACGGTTAATAATGGACGCTGGCAGGGGAATATTCAAGCGGCGGGAGTTGAGTTAGAAAATTTAGACCCCCGTTTGGCTGGGACTTTGGGCGGTAATTTTGATTTGGCGGGTAGTTTGACTGAGTTGTCCCCGGAAGCGATCGCGGGAACGGGTGCTGCAACAATTAATACTGCGGGTGGAGTGTTGACAGCTACTAATATTGCGTTGGGTGGTAGACGTTGGGAGGCAGATGTGCAAGCTTCTGACGTACAATTGGGAAAGTTAACAGTGCCGAATCTGCCTAGTCCGTTAGAGTCAGCGAATTTAACGGGTAACTTTGAGGTTGCAGGTGGTTTAAATTTTACCCCTGGAACTATTCAAGGTTCAGGTTCGGCACAATTAACTAATGTAGCAGGTGGTAGTCTTGTGGTTCCCTCGCTACAAGTGGATAATGGTAATTTGAACGCAACAGTAATTGCGAGAGATGTCAATACTGGGCGTTTTACAGAGATTTTACCTCCTAATGCGGCAGAAATCGCTCCGACGCTAGGCGATGCTAGCGCTAATTTGCAAATTACCGCTAATTTGGCTAATTTACAGCCTTCCGCGATTAATGTAGCAGGTAGCGCGACGGTAGCAGTGGCTGGGGGGAGAGTGACAGCGACGAATTTGCGATCGCGTAACGGGACTTTTCAAGCTAATTTAGATGTAGCTAATATTAATGGGGGACGTTTTACTGCTTTTTTTCCCCCTCAGTCACAAAACTTAGCTGAAACTTTGGGGACTGCAACCGGAAATTTTTTTATTGCGGGTAATTTAAATAATCTCCAACCCTCAGCATTGTTGTTACAAGGTAATGCTAATATTGATGTTGCTGGCGGAAATTTAACTGCAACAAATTTTCGTTTGAATAACGGTAATTTTCAAGGAAATATTGCAGCAAATTCTCTCAATGCTGCTCGTTTTGCCTCAATTTTACCACCAAGGGCGCAAGGTTTAGCTGATAGTTTTGGGACGGCTACAGGGGATTTTTTGATTGCGGGTAATTTAAACAATCTCCAACCGTCAGCTTTGAATTTTCAAGGAGATATCGCTTTAGAAATTGCTGGCGGAAATCTGACGGCTACGAATGTTAATTTGAATAATGGCAATTTTCAAGCTAGCATTGACACAACCGGAATAAATGCCCAACGTTTTGCTAATCTTTTACCTTTAGAAGCACAAAATTTAGCAGAAAGTTTGGGGACAGCAACAGCTAATTTGGACATAGCGGGAAATATCAATAATCTCCAAACTACTACCCTCGATTTACAAGGCGATCTTGCTGTAGAAGTCGCCGGTGGAAGCGTTACTGCAACTAATTTAAATGTCAATAATGGTGATTTCCAAGCAACTTTAATTACTGAAGGAATAAACTCAGCTTTTCTTTCCCCTCAGTTAAGAGACGAAGTGAGTGGAAGATTACAAGTAACAGGAAATTTAGCTAATCTTAATCCCCAGACAATTGAAGCTGAAGGACAGTTAAATTTTAGCGAAGGTTTGTCTTTAATACCAGGTGCAGTAAGTGCCGATTTTGCTTGGAATGGTAGCCGTTTGAATATTAGAGATATCACTGGCGAAAATATCGATATTAGTGGTTATGTCGATGTCAATTTAGCGAGAACTGGTTTACAAAGGATTCAAGATTTTGACTTAAATTTAGATATAGATGGTTTAAATCTCGCTGCTTTACCTGTGGATAAATTTTTACCTCGACAAGCAACAGGAATTCAATTAGCAGGTAGTTTAGATTTCGATGGTAGCATTGTGGGTACAGTCAGTAACCCTAATATTAATGGTGAAATTGCTTTGCAGAATTTAGCAATTGATCCACAAAGAACTATAGACAGAATTATCCCAGAAAACCAGAATTTAAACGAAAAAATAGCTCCTTTACTTGATTTCGATCCTTTATTAACCGGAACAATTAGTTCTACACCTCAAACGGGAATCAACTTAAATTTAACTGGAACAAATGACGTAATTCAAGTAGCCCTCGGAGAGAATTATTTACCTGAATCTTTTCAAATTCAACTCAATGAAGTGACTGCTAGTGGTGGGATAGTAGGAAACACTTTACAAGTAGAAGCAGAAAACTTTCCCATTACCCTTGCCAAACAAGTCATTAACTCCAGATTACCACCCGCGATCGCGGCTAAACCTGTTTCTGGCGATTTTAGTGGTAATCTTGTTGTCGATCTCGATACTTTCGGTGTTAGCGGAGATATTGCGATCGCACAACCCAGTATTGGTGCTTTTACAGGAGATAATTTAGAAGCTGATATTGTTTACGAACGAGGATTTATAAATATTGATAACGCAGTCTTGACAAAAGGCGAAAGTAGGTATCAACTAGAAGCAGAAGTAAATCCTTCTATTTCCGGTCCCGAAATTGCCGCAAATCTCAACGTTCAAGAAGGTAAAATTCAAGATGTACTTCTCGCAGCCCAAGTATTTGACTTACAAGAATTACGTCGCGGTTTAAATGCTCCTGCTTATGGAAATGCCGCCCAACTTGGTACAATTTCTCTAGGTTCCCAAGAGAGAAAATTACTTTCCCAACTACGATTACTTTCCGAAGTAGAAGCATTTCTAGCAGAAATCGAACAGATTAAAAATGAATCTCCCATTCCAGATATAGCTCAATTAACAGGTAACTTTACCGGACAAGCACAAGTCACTGGTTCCCTCTCTAGCGGCATTGAAGCTGATTTTGACTTCCGAGGACAAAATTGGCAATTAGAACAGTATCAAGCCGAAACAGTAATAGCTAGAGGCGAATATGAAAATGGGGTTATTACTCTCGCACCCGTGAGAATTCAACTCGAACCAGAAAATAGTTTTATCGCTTTTTCGGGGACAATTTTTGGTGAGAATCAATCGGGACAATTAAGATTAGCTAACGTCCCGATTAACTTATTTGCTAGTGAGATTAATTTACCCGTGGCTATTTCCGACGGCAGAATTAACGCTACCGCAGCCCTGGCTGGCAGTCAAGAAAATCCCCAAGCAAAAGGAGAAATAGCGATCGCCGATGCCTCAATTAATAACAACACTATTGAAGCAATTCGAGGTAGTTTTAGTTATAACAATGCTCGTTTAGAATTCGCCGCTAACTCAGGAATGCCGCTTGTGGCACCCACAGGTACAGAATTATTAGCAACCGAAGTAGAAGAACCTTTACAAATCAGTGGTAGCATACCAATTATGTTACCCTTCGCCTCAGAAGAACCAGCCAGTGACGAATTGAACTTAAATATTAACGTCCAAGACGAAGGATTGGCATTACTGAGCGTTTTAACCAGTAACGCGATCGCTTGGAGAGAAGGTAATGGTGAGGTAAATCTGGATATTTCTGGCACATTTAACACCGAAACCAATCGCCCAAATGCAATTGTCGCCCAAGGTAGAGCATCTTTCTCCAATGCGACTATAGCAGCCCAAGCTTTAGATAACCAACCGCTTACCGATGTTCAAGGCAATATTCAATTTAACTTCGATCGCATTCAAGTGGAAAATCTCACTGGTGACTTTGGTGGTGGTGAAGTATTCGCCGCCGGAAATATACCCATTTCTGGGACAGGTGTCACAATTTCTCCCCCAGCCCAACTCTGCGAAACAAATCCCAATCCGCAAGATCCCCTTACCGTTTGTCTCAACCAACTCGCCCTTAACTTTAAAGGAATTTATAACGGTGGTGTTAGCGGGGCAGTACAAATTAGCGGTAGCGCCCTCCAACCGCAAATTGGTGGTAATCTAGACTTATTTGACGGTCGCATCTTGTTAGGAGAAGCTGCTGGTGCAGGTGGTGGCGGTAATGGTGGCGGGAATGGTGAGGCTGACGCTGATAATGGCGGATATATCGATAACGTCGAGTTTAACAATTTAGCGATCGCCCTCACCGAAGATGTGGAAATTTCTCAACCGCCAATTTTGAGTTTCTACGCTGATGGTAGTCTCACTGTTAACGGTACTTTAGCTAACTTTGACTTGCGTCCTGAAGGTACAATCAAGTTAGAACGAGGTCAAGTTAACCTGTTTACTACTCAGTTTCGCTTGGCGGATGGCTACGAACAAACTGCCCGTTTTACCCCCAGTGAAGGATTAGATCCTCTCCTCGATATTCGTTTAGTCGCTTCAGTAACAGAAACTACTCGTAACTTGATTCCTACAAATGCTAACTCTGCGGAAGTTATCGACAACCCGATTGATTTTGGTAGCGCGGAAACTATTCGCGTCCAAGCGAGGGTGGAAGGTCCCGCGACGCGACTGCGCGATAATCTAGAATTAACTAGCACTCCTACCCGCAGCGAAACCGAAATTGTCGCTTTGTTAGGTGGCGGTTTTGTCAATACTTTAGGTAGAGGAGATACCACGTTAGGTTTGGCAAACCTCGCTGGGACGGCGGTTTTCGGCAGTTTTCAGAATGATATTGCGAATGCTTTAGGTTTGAGTGAGTTTCGCTTGTTCCCAACTTCAATTACGAATGAAGAAGGAAGAGACTCGACTTTAGGATTAGGTGCAGAAGTAGGAATAGAATTTGGCGATCGCTTTTCTTTTACAGTAATTAAAGTCTTAACTACTGACGATCCTTTTCTCTATGGTGTTCGCTATCGTCTGGATGAACAAACTATTGTTCGCGGTTCCACTAATCTTGAAGGTAATACTAGAGCTACAATCGAGTATGAAGTTAGATTTTAGTTGAGAATCTTTTCAAGAGTAAGATCGCATTTTTCTACCTAATTGCCTTGTAATGACACTATCTCTAGACACAACTTGGTATAATTATAATTGATTATTAGGATTAGGTTGTAGCTTCAGATCTTCAAATTATTAACTTAAGGAATAATCTGAAGAGGCTGATTTTTATCGATACTCTCTGCGAAAAATGGACAGCATGGTTTGCTGAGGTGGATGAGTTGGAGGTGTCCCCTCGTCCACTTCAGGAAGACTATCAACAACAATAGTTGTGTACTTTTTTGATGTAGAATTTGCTGTATCTGGTTTACTAGACTATAAACAAATTAGTTTTTAGTCTTACTCTAACTGACTAAATAAAGTTGACAAAATTGTGTTAGAAAATAAAAAACCATCGGGATCGCTTAATCTTAAGTTTCCAGTAATAGGTAAAGTTTTTCTTTCCTTAACCTCAATTTCCGCGTCAATAATTTCAACCCAACCTTGTTGATAGTAGGGCTGCAAACAATCCCAAATTTGCTTGATTATTTCTTGACCGTAGTATTGATTAATCCAAGCTAAATTGATCCCCTCAGCTAGACGTAATCCTAACATCAATGTTTCTAGCAATACATCATTAGCATCAGATTTAGGTACATCAATCTCACATCCAGCCTCTACCCAAGCATAATATTCTTTTCTGGTACGAGGACGAGTAAATCTCTGTCTATTGACATAGCTAGCTGCACCCATCCCAAAGCCATAATAAGGGCGATTTTCCCAATATACGCGGTTGTGACGACATTGAAATCCCGATCGCGCGTAATTAGAAATTTCATAATGTTGATAACCATAACTGCTCAAAATTTGCTGTGCTTGACGATACATTTGGGCAGTTATTTTATCGGTTGGTAAAGGTTTCTTACCCGGTTGATACTTGCGCCCAAAGGCAGTTACAGGCTCTAAGACTAGATCGTAGCAAGAAATGTGCGCGGGCGAAATCTGACCAGCATTTTCTAAAGATTCTTCCCACCTTGCTAAAGTCTGATGCGGTAAACCAGAAATTAAATCTAAACTAAAGTTAGCTATCCCTACTTGGCGGACGATCTCAATAGCTGCAAAAATATCAGTAGTGGTATGCGATCGCCCGCAGATTTGCAAGATTTCGTCTTGAAATGCTTGCACTCCTAAACTAACTCGATTTACTCCTGCCTGATAATAACCTCTTAGTTGATTCCTAGTAAATGTTCCTGGGTCAATTTCTAGGGAAATTTCCGCCCTAGGAGAGATCCCAAAATATCGCTCTAAGGTTGCTAAAATACGTTCTAACTGTTGAACAGAAAGCAGTGAAGGAGTTCCCCCACCAAAAAATACAGTTTCTAATTGATTTTTTGGTGTTGTGGTTTGACTAATTTCCGCACAAAGCACCTCTACATACTGTTCGATTGAACCAGAATTTTCACCCCTAGCTTTGTCACCTAACACCGAAATAGGAAAATCACAGTAATAACAACGGCGACGACAGAAGGGAATATGAATATATGCAGAATTGGTAAATTGAGGTACTGTTTCGGGAAAAATCAAATTTATTGTCGTGGGGAAAGTAGCCGTCATAAAAATAATTTTCCGAAATGGTTAACTGTTGTCAATTAAAAATTTTGAAGGTTTAGCAAACTCAAAAAAGTTGAAAAATTTAACTTAAATAATGTTAAAGAAAAGACAACAGTGGCAAAAGAAGTAAGAAAATCATAATCTGTCTGAATTGATGAGGATTTGAGCTTTTGAACCGCAATTTGAGCAACCGAAGGCATGGAAAACAGGAAATACGTCAAAGATATAATAAATGAGCGTAGGAAAATATACTGACCAGCCAAACGCAAATTTTAATTTTATGGGAATGGAATCATGATAGATGCAGTCATCATAATTATATTCATCGTAGCAGCCGCCGGAATCGGCTATGACGCTGTAGAATTACTTCCTGACGATGTACTCACCCAAGTTTCAAACGTCGAAGCAGTACGTTGGATCTCAGCGAGTTTCACAGCGATCGTCGGTTTAGCGATCGGCTTAACTGCACAAACTACTTATCGTCGGATCGAACGGCGAGTTAGCAATACTCCGATTGAAGTTATTCTCACACGAGCAGTGGGTTTGGCGATCGGACTGTTACTAGCTAATTTGATGCTAGCACCGATTTTCTTACTACCAATTCCGAAGGAATTTAGTTTCATTAAGCCGATGATAGCTATTTTGGGTAGCGTCCTGTTTGCTTTTCTAGGAGTTAGCCTCGCTGACACTCATGGTCGCACTTTTTTGCGCCTGATTAATCCCAATAGCTTGGAAACGATTTTACTAGCAGAAGGAACGCTGAAACCTGCCTGTACGAAAATTTTAGACACTAGCTGCATTATTGACGGTCGCATTGAAGAATTGCTCAACACCGGATTTGTGGAAGGTCAAATTCTGATCCCTCATTTTGTCTTACAGGAGTTGCAAATGTTGGCTGACTCTGCTAACGATCAAAAGCGCATCCGGGGACGGAGGGGATTAGATATTCTCAACCGAATGCAGGAAACTTATCCAGAACAGATTAATATTCATCCGGCGGATTTTGAGGAGATTACTACGGTAGACGCTAAGTTAGTGCATTTGGCTCAAGAAATTAATGGTACGCTTCTGACTAATGACTATAACCTTAATAAAGTTGCTAGTTTGCAGAAAGTGGCAGCACTGAATGTGAATGATTTAGCGCAAGCGGTACGCCCAATTTATCTCCCAGGAGATAGTTTAGAGGTCAAAATTCTTAAGGAAGGTAAGGAAGCTGCTCAAGGAGTTGGTTATCTCGAAGACGGTACGATGGTGGTAGTGGATGAAGGACGGGATTATCTGGGTTCAGAAATTCGGGTAATTGTTACTTCGGCTTTGCAAACTTCGGCGGGAAGGATGATTTTCGCTAAACCTCAAGCTTCGATGGTGGCTTAGACAGTTATCAGTTAGCAGTTATCAGTTAACAGTGAACAGTGAGCAGTTAACAGTGAGCAGTTATCAGTTAACAGTGAGCAGTTAACAGTGAGCAGTTAACAGTTTATCCTCCTTCCCAATCCCCAGTCCCCAGTCCCCAGTCCCCAATCCCCAATCCCCAGTCCCCAATCCCCAATCCCCAATCCCCAATCCCCAGTCCCCAGTCCCCAGTCCCCAATCCCCAATCCCTTAAGAATCTTGCAACATAGTTTTGGAAGCGATACGAGTTTTCTTGCGATCGCTTTCGGAAAGTTCTTCTCCTTCTTGTAATCTAGTGGCGCTGGTTTGCAGTACGGTTGCGCCACTGGTATCGCCTAATTGTAGGGCGGTTTTGGCTGCGGTTTGTAACATGGTGGCAGCACCCGCGCGATCGCCTTGTTGCAGTTTTTGTTCGGCTAGTTGGGTTTGGCGATATTTGGCGAGTGCCAAAATCGATTTCTGGACGTTTTGATTCGGTGCGGGTTGGTATGCTTGTTGAAATTCTGCTTCTACTGGTATTTTTTCTGAGAGTAATTTTTCCTTCCCTAATGCTGGATCGTCGTAACGTACTTGGACGTTGGCAATTATTCGTCTTCCGATAGGTTGTTGGGTGATGTATAAGTTAGCTAGTACGACTCGTTCGGCATCGGTCATCAAGTCGCCTAAACGAACCATGAAGCGATCTCCTTCTTGTTGTAAAGGTAATTCTATGGTTTCTGGGGCTACTTGGGCAACGGGTTTTAAGTCTGCCAAGCGGACTCCTGAGATTAATTCCAGCAGTAAGTAACTGTTGGTTAAGCCTACTGACTGAATGCGGGTAAATAATCTCCCAAATTCGTCGATCGCTTGTTCTGGTCGCTCAATATAGCAAAGAGTGCCTCCCGCCGCATCGGAAATTTTTTCTAAGACATCTTGGTTCCAGTTTGCACCGAAGCCGAGGGCGTTGAGGGTGATGTTGTATTCTGAGGCTAATTCGGCGAATTTAAGGCATTTTTTGTTATCGCCATGCTCGTTTTCGCCGTCGGTGAGGAGGAAAATTTGAGAAACGGTATCGGTTTTTCCTTTGGCTACTTCTTCGATACCTAGTTTCATTCCTTCGTCTATGGCTGTACCTCCGTCGGCGCTAAGTTGATTAATCTGTCTTCTCACTTGTTCGATGTCTTCGACGGATTGATTGTTAATCAGAACTTTGGCGCGATGATTAAAGACGATGACTGAAAGGCGATCGCTGGGGGATAATCGCTCTACTAGGCGCATTGCTGCTTGTTTTACTGTATCCATTGGTCTTCCGTGCATCGATCCGCTTTGGTCGAGGATTAAACACAGATTCAGTGGTAAAGTCCTTTCAATCCCACTGGAAACCGCAGAAATGGAGACTGATAACTGGCGCTGACTATTTGCTTGATGGGCATCGATATGAGAATCATTTAAAAGTGGCTGTATACCAACTTTCATTGCACTGAACTCCTAGTAAAGCAATACAAGATAGTTGCTGATTTCATAGGCAAATATTACTTTCAGCTTTGTACGGAATTTGACCTATACCGGGCTAACTATCAGCCTCTTTCTTGGCTGTCCTGGAATTGACTGCTCCCCTCCCTCCGCGTTGCTAAAGGGAGGGGATTCTTAAGCCATCCCAAAATGGACTCTATTTGGCGTAGTCAAAGCGTCACTACTGACTCCTTTGAGAGAAAACTTCAAAGTCGCCGCTACTTTTTTGAGGATATTTGCTGTAGCATTGCAGTCAGCATTGACCGAACTGCCATTTCCCGCAAGAACGATATAATCCTCGCTTAATTCGCTTTCGGTGACGATTTCTACCTAATGGGTTTCTCACCATAAGTTGGCAAGAAATCATCTAAAGGGCGAGGCTTTAAACCCAGTTTTTCTGGTAAAAAGATCCCCGACTGCCTTTCTACTCCTTAATTTCAGGATAACTTGTAGATTGCTGTATTGCTAGGGATCTACTCCATACCTAAGCTTACACTATGGCGATCGCCCAAGATTAGGTTTCTCAGCGAGTGTTTCTAGCGTGAGGATGACACCCAGCACCACTTGCCAATTTTGGTAGCTTGATTCAATTAAATTCAAAACAATCAGCTTTAATTCTGGGATCGGTAAATGTTCTCTACCTATTTTTTCTCTTGAAAGGTTTTAAGGAATGCGAAAT
>NZ_JAAHBQ010000099.1 GCF_020144665.1 Oscillatoria salina IIICB1
CAGGTTGCTGTCAACCAACCAGATGCTTCAAGATGCCAGCGCGTCATCGAGGCAAGCCCCTCCCCTTGTGGGAGGGGTGAGTTGACTATCGGGCTTTAAAAATTAGCCTTCGCTTTCGATGTAAATAAACAACAAACCCATAGCAACAGCCGGGAAAAGCCAGCAAACTACAGGAATCAAGATCCAGGGTAAGTAAGAAGCTGCGTAAGCACCTGTCATGTTTAACCTTCCTATGTTTTGTTCAACAATCAATTTTCAAAGAAAAAGTCAAGATAAATAGCTCAAAAAAGGCTACTTATTGACTATTGACGATACCACGAATAATTGCATCAAGAGTAGATGAATTTTCGAGTAAGAAATAAGCAACGAAAGCGCCACCCATTCCACCAACGAAGAAACCGCCAGTAAACTGACTCCAGCCTTGAGAAGTCTTGAGATCGTCAGGCGCTTGGGGGTTATCTTGCAGGTAAGGGACTTGAGAGTCATCTTTGGGGAAAGATACTAAACCGTAAACAGACATACCTGCGGTAGCGATTAAAATTAAGGCGATCGCGGAAATCAAAGCACCTAAGTTAGCAGCTTCGCCGTAATCGCGCAAAGGTCCAAATAACACCCAAGGACCAAGAACAAAGTAACCGTGTGCTAAACCAACCTCTAAACCGCGTATGATTGGAGAAACTCCGGTGCGGTAAGCGGGTAAGTTACCAATGAAAGCTCTCGTGAAACCAGAATCAGAAATGGGGGTTGACAAATGACCAATAAAGGGATCGCCATGATATGGTTTGACCACTTCTACGTTTCTCGGATCTGCCATATTTATCTCTCCTCTCGCGTTGTGAAAGTTTACAGAAAACTTAAGAATTATTTTAAGCATGGAGAGGTTGCTTAATCGCAGGATTGGTTCTCAGCGTTAGAAAAGTTCATTAAACAGGAATCAATTTACTCGCCAGAACCAATTAATCTCCTCTGATACCACAAAATCAGCATTTTTGTGAGGATTGCCATCCTTCTCAAGTTATGAATATTTCCCTAGAGCTATAAGATGGGGCGAAAGACAATGGGAAAATAGTTGAGGAATAATATATTTGGGTTTAGTGAAATGAGACAACTTGTAACAAAACTAAGTTGGATAATCCGAAGTGGCTTTGCTTCGAGTGCTAAAAGCCTGGTTGTGTTCTTAGTCTCAGTGGTGCTAGCGTTTAGTGTAGTGGTTGCGCCAGCTTGGGCGACGAGTATTTATGAATTACCTCCTGTTAGTGCGGGAGAACAAACCTGGGTGATAGATGAAGCTAATGTCTTGAGTCGTTTGAATGAAGGTACTCTGACTAATCAACTGAAAAAGTTAGCTAACGAAACGGGTAACGAAGTGCGCTTAGTTACTATTCATCGTTTGGATTATGGGGAAACTATCGACAGTTTCGCCGATGATTTGTTTGCTGAATGGTATTCTACTCCTGAAGCTCAGGCGAAGCAAACTTTGTTGGTTTTAGATACCTTAACTAATAATGTGGCGATTCGTACTGGAGAGGGTGTGAAAAGCCTCTTGGATGAGGATATTGCTACTAGTGTGGTTAACGATACGATTGGGACATCAATCCGAGAGGGAGATAAGTATAATGAGGCTTTTCTGGCAGCTAGCGATCGCGTTGTTGCTGTATTATCAGGTCAGCCAGACCCAGGTGCGCCGGAAGTTCAGGATGAGTTGAATATTGAGCGCACTTATGCTACTGCTGAGGAAACTGACGATCGCAATGCAGCAGTTTGGGTTCTCGGTTTGCTCGTAGTTGCGACGATTATTCCGATGGCTACTTACTTTTTCTATCAAAGCTATGGTGGCTAGTCTTGTATATAGTCTCCACTGTTGATTAATGCCGACTCAGCCCGCACAAATTCTCGTCCCAGGTAGGCAGCATGGTCTAACATGGTTACGGGACAGGGCTGAGTTTGCTCGAAGATTTTCACGCAGAGTTCTTTGGCTGTTCTTCCAGTAAAAATGGTCGTTGCTGTACGTGCGACTTTTCCTTTTGCGGGAATGGGTTTTCCGGTTTCTGGGTCAACGGCTAATCCGCGATCGTCGATAATATTTGTAAAGTGTTTGGCACAAATTAATCCGGCTTCGGAATCTAGGTAGATAATAAAGTAGCCACCCGGATCTAGGGCTAGGTCGCGTTTGGAGAGTTCGTTATCGATCGCTGTTATATTTTCAATTGTTTGACTCATTGGCGTTGTCTATAAGTTCTTTTTCCAGTTTAAGAGTCTGAGTGACAGTTGTCAGTTTGTCTTCTTTTTCTCTCTTTCCCAGTCCCCAGCGTAGGGGCAAACCCCCCGTGGTTGCCCTCCCCTCCTCCCCAATTCCTGGTAGCACTCTGGCGATCGCTGAAATGCCTATTCTTTGGTAAAGTGCTACCAACCCCAGTCTGGGTATGGCTTTCAAGCTCTTGTCTGAGGTGCTTAATGAAACTTATTCTCAATTACTCCGCTTCTCCCTTGACCCCCGGAATTTTTGGTGGTTATAATCCTTTCATACAGGGGGTTCTAGATCGACCCTCTTCTAACTTCTTCGGAAGTTGAATTAATGGAAACGGGGAGGTGTGGGATGAAAGAAAGTCCGGGTATACTTCTTCTAACTTCTTCGGAAGTTGAATTAATGGAAACCTTTTCCAAAAAACTTTCCCCAATCAGGGCTTTGAAAACTTCTAACTTCTTCGGAAGTTGAATTAATGGAAACCAAAAGCAGCAGCAACAGCAAAAGCAGCAACACAAACTCTTCTAACTTCTTCGGAAGTTGAATTAATGGAAACAGGAACGAACTGGGGTCTCGGTCCCCAGTAATGCTTGAACTTCTAACTTCTTCGGAAGTTGAATTAATGGAAACGGAAATAGGCAATAGCTAGAATCTCCAAATCGTTACTTCTAACTTCTTCGGAAGTTGAATTAATGGAAACAGAATTTCCCCAGCAGAATCGGCATTCAGGAAAAAAAACTTCTAACTTCTTCGGAAGTTGAATTAATGGAAACATAATGGTCAATGTCGGAACCCCATGTACGATCCCATAGCTTCTAACTTCTTCGGAAGTTGAATTAATGGAAACGATATACGCCAGCTACCGCTTTGGTAGTAAGCCACGGCCACTTCTAACTTCTTCGGAAGTTGAATTAATGGAAACCGGACTTGTATGTCCAAGGGGACACGGATACTAGCCTCTTCTAACTTCTTCGGAAGTTGAATTAATGGAAACCCTGTTCTTTTTTGGCGAACTTCTCCGCCGCTTCGGAGCCTTCTAACTTCTTCGGAAGTTGAATTAATGGAAACTGGATGTCCAATGGGACACGGACACGAGCCTGTCTTCTAACTTCTTCGGAAGTTGAATTAATGGAAACTTTGGACTTCCTTGTATTGCGGATCTGATTCAAAACTTCTAACTTCTTCGGAAGTTGAATTAATGGAAACCCGGAGTACCCTAGCTTAGGGTATTCCATGGTCACTGGAACTTCTAACTTCTTCGGAAGTTGAATTAATGGAAACTATGAGGATCATGTGGCCGTCATACTGGCCATTTGTGATCTTCTAACTTCTTCGGAAGTTGAATTAATGGAAACTTTTTTAGCCCCTTAAAAGTTGGGACCCACTCCACGCTTCTAACTTCTTCGGAAGTTGAATTAATGGAAACTCTACGTCTTCTTTTTCTTCTTTAACTTCCACCTCTCCAGTGCTTCTAACTTCTTCGGAAGTTGAATTAATGGAAACTTACAGCCCACTCGTCTGGGCTGACCTCTGTTACGACTTCTAACTTCTTCGGAAGTTGAATTAATGGAAACTAGGGGAGTAAACTTAATTACTCAACCCAGAGGAGGCTTCTAACTTCTTCGGAAGTTGAATTAATGGAAACAAGAGAAGACTGTGTGTATTTCGAAATCTCATTTAACTCTTCTAACTTCTTCGGAAGTTGAATTAATGGAAACTGCCGTTGCCGGCGCTCCTCGCTTTCACGAGTTGCGCTTCTAACTTCTTCGGAAGTTGAATTAATGGAAACTTCCTTTATTATAAAAGGCAACTCTGTAAATTTTACTTCTAACTTCTTCGGAAGTTGAATTAATGGAAACATATCAACAACCCCTATGACCACCAAAGAAGGTTTTTATCCTTCTAACTTCTTCGGAAGTTGAATTAATGGAAACTCGCTTGCCGGGGTTGCGGGCTTGCCCGCCGCAGTGACCTTCTAACTTCTTCGGAAGTTGAATTAATGGAAACCTACCACTACCAGTTTGGCTTTCGGCTTCCTCGCTTCTTCTAACTTCTTCGGAAGTTGAATTAATGGAAACAAAATGATCATTAGGGCTGCTATTGCAGCACAACTTCTAACTTCTTCGGAAGTTGAATTAATGGAAACGTTGGTTAGGCTGGTTCGGGCTCGGGCTCGGGCTCGCTTCTAACTTCTTCGGAAGTTGAATTAATGGAAACTCGGATGACAAAACGTATACGCCACCCAAGGTGACACAGCTTCTAACTTCTTCGGAAGTTGAATTAATGGAAACTAGTCTACGAATGGCTTGTAATACTCAAGCCATTTACTTCTAACTTCTTCGGAAGTTGAATTAATGGAAACCACCTACACAGCTGCACCCATCTTTATGGATGCACTGGCCTGCTTCTAACTTCTTCGGAAGTTGAATTAATGGAAACTGCTGCTGCTGAGGAGGCTGGCGATAAATCTCGCACTCTTCTAACTTCTTCGGAAGTTGAATTAATGGAAACTTTTTTGCTTTTCCCTTTTCAAGGCGGTTAGCTGCCTTCTTCTAACTTCTTCGGAAGTTGAATTAATGGAAACCAACAGCCTCAACACCACCGAAACCGAAACCGAAACCAACACTTCTAACTTCTTCGGAAGTTGAATTAATGGAAACAGCTTGCCACTCCTGAGGCTTCTCAGGGAAAGTTGCTTCTAACTTCTTCGGAAGTTGAATTAATGGAAACGTCAATCCAGTCGCCGTTTTCATCCAACGTCCAACACTTGCTTCTAACTTCTTCGGAAGTTGAATTAATGGAAACGAGCATCAGGTGCCGGGGGGAGTTGGAAACCCCCACTTCTAACTTCTTCGGAAGTTGAATTAATGGAAACGTGCTTCCGCATCCCCGGCGTAACTGTTGTAGTCTCCGCTTCTAACTTCTTCGGAAGTTGAATTAATGGAAACAATCGGTCCAATAGCACTTTCGCAACTGATTTATTCTCTTCTAACTTCTTCGGAAGTTGAATTAATGGAAACTGCTGGGACACACATGGTCCCCATGAATATGTTCGTCTTCTAACTTCTTCGGAAGTTGAATTAATGGAAACACGGGTCCGCTGCGTGCCGCCAGCACCAGGGGCCGCTTCTAACTTCTTCGGAAGTTGAATTAATGGAAACAATTGCTTCGCAGGGAAGCGGAGCAAACAAGCCAACAGCTTCTAACTTCTTCGGAAGTTGAATTAATGGAAACTACGCAGTACCCACGGGGGCCTGCAGTTTGACTTATACTTCTAACTTCTTCGGAAGTTGAATTAATGGAAACCTGTAACTCCAGGTTTTGCCTGGCTGGACATTAAAGCTTCTAACTTCTTCGGAAGTTGAATTAATGGAAACCCGCCCTCGCGACTGCTCTCAGTCGTGATGGGTTTACAACTTCTAACTTCTTCGGAAGTTGAATTAATGGAAACTGGAAGCCCCCCCGGTCATTCGATGGGGGGCAAATTGCCTTCTAACTTCTTCGGAAGTTGAATTAATGGAAACCTGCTGGGGCTGGGGTTGCCGGTATTCCAGGCACCTCTTCTAACTTCTTCGGAAGTTGAATTAATGGAAACTCATAGGCTACGCTACAACTAGTCCGAGGGGACTAGTTCTTCTAACTTCTTCGGAAGTTGAATTAATGGAAACTCCCCAACTGGGGAGAGGCCCCCATTGCGACGCTGCGGGCGGCTTCTAACTTCTTCGGAAGTTGAATTAATGGAAACAAGGGCTAAGAACGCTCGAACCTATGAGAGGTGTTTAGGCTTCTAACTTCTTCGGAAGTTGAATTAATGGAAACTTTTTAGTAGGACTGAAAAGATTACAAAAACTTCTAACTTCTTCGGAAGTTGAATTAATGGAAACATAATGGGGCCCCTGATTTTGCTGGCCGCCATGATCAGGCTTCTAACTTCTTCGGAAGTTGAATTAATGGAAACGGTCAACCTCATCGAACTTGGTGGCACCCTTCACGGCTTCTAACTTCTTCGGAAGTTGAATTAATGGAAACATGGGTCCCAACCCCAAGGATTGTTTTTTGCCCCCTCTTCTAACTTCTTCGGAAGTTGAATTAATGGAAACCGAGATTCCCATTGCGTTGCTGCGGCTGCGGGCGATGCCTTCTAACTTCTTCGGAAGTTGAATTAATGGAAACCTGCCGCTGCTGCGGGGGTTGCTGCCGCTGCTGCGGGGGCTTCTAACTTCTTCGGAAGTTGAATTAATGGAAACAACACGGGAGCCGAAGCCAATAACAGCACCGAAACCTTCTAACTTCTTCGGAAGTTGAATTAATGGAAACAGACTTGTCCGACTCATGCCCCTGAGGACAAACATGGCTTCTAACTTCTTCGGAAGTTGAATTAATGGAAACTTTATCGCTTATTCGTAGCGAGTTTCTTGACAATTCTGCTTCTAACTTCTTCGGAAGTTGAATTAATGGAAACTTATCACTTCCTTCTCCATCGGGGAGAGATGTTCATCACTTCTAACTTCTTCGGAAGTTGAATTAATGGAAACTATTGACATTACTCGCTCAAACTCGCGAATAATCACTTCTAACTTCTTCGGAAGTTGAATTAATGGAAACCCATCCTCATTTTCCATGACTTCACCTAAGTACTCTTCTAACTTCTTCGGAAGTTGAATTAATGGAAACAACAAGGGGCCTATTTATTTGGCCTTTGTTGTAAAACTTCTAACTTCTTCGGAAGTTGAATTAATGGAAACGAACACCAACACCAACAAGAACGAGACCAGCGATTTTACTTCTAACTTCTTCGGAAGTTGAATTAATGGAAACTAGACTCACAATCTGTTTTATTGGGCTTATGCCCTTCTTCTAACTTCTTCGGAAGTTGAATTAATGGAAACAATGCCGCTGGGTCTGTGCAACTTCGAATTTTTCGACTTCTAACTTCTTCGGAAGTTGAATTAATGGAAACAATTTGGCAGCTGGGGGAGGAAGGGGTAGTATTACTACCACTTCTAACTTCTTCGGAAGTTGAATTAATGGAAACCGGGTGTTTATCTGGTTCTCCGCAAAGTTCTGAAAAAAACTCTTCTAACTTCTTCGGAAGTTGAATTAATGGAAACCCGCGACGGCCGGCACCGTCGTCTGAATCGCCGTCGGCTTCTAACTTCTTCGGAAGTTGAATTAATGGAAACTCGTATGCGTTATAACTACCGACAATGCGCAAATTCTTCTAACTTCTTCGGAAGTTGAATTAATGGAAACGGGCGCTGCCCCCGCATAGATTTTCGAATGCTTCTTCTAACTTCTTCGGAAGTTGAATTAATGGAAACGTGAGGTTCGCGTCTGGACGACGCTGCTGCTGCTGCTTCTAACTTCTTCGGAAGTTGAATTAATGGAAACTCCATCGGCCGACTGGACCTGCCCATATATCCAATACTTCTAACTTCTTCGGAAGTTGAATTAATGGAAACCTGGGGAGGATCTGACGCTGCCCCTGACCCTGGTTAGGGCTCTTCTAACTTCTTCGGAAGTTGAATTAATGGAAACTAACTCCCACCGGCTTCCTACTCGGCCCAGCTTCTAACTTCTTCGGAAGTTGAATTAATGGAAACCGAAACAAGCTCTGCAGTGCCTTCCAAATCCGCATCTTCTAACTTCTTCGGAAGTTGAATTAATGGAAACAACAAGAAAAGCAATAGCAGCCACTAACAATTGGCGAACTTCTAACTTCTTCGGAAGTTGAATTAATGGAAACCCAGTTCCTCCTCGACAGGGGGTTTCTGCGGAGGATGGCTTCTAACTTCTTCGGAAGTTGAATTAATGGAAACCTGGAGGTGGCTGATGCCACCTCAACGGAAAAAAGCTTCTAACTTCTTCGGAAGTTGAATTAATGGAAACCCGAGAAAACCGAGGCCAACGAAAACAGAAGCAACAGCTTCTAACTTCTTCGGAAGTTGAATTAATGGAAACCCTCCTTTGATTTCCCAACCGAACACTTGGTCCGGCAAGGCTTCTAACTTCTTCGGAAGTTGAATTAATGGAAACGACAGCGGCCACTGGCGGCGTCTATGCGAAGACACCCTTCTAACTTCTTCGGAAGTTGAATTAATGGAAACCGGAAGACTTCTTCGACGATAATCTCCCGAGTGATATCTTCTAACTTCTTCGGAAGTTGAATTAATGGAAACTTCTCCGCACAGGAGAACCATTTCCCGCAGCCGTTAGCTCTTCTAACTTCTTCGGAAGTTGAATTAATGGAAACTCCTGATTGTCAACACTTAAGCCTGAGCAGGCATTTTTCTTCTAACTTCTTCGGAAGTTGAATTAATGGAAACGCCTTGTCGGCCGTCTGAGCTACGGAGCCCACTACTTCTAACTTCTTCGGAAGTTGAATTAATGGAAACGCAATGCCTGCGTAGTTGCCGTTCGGGGCATAAACCGCCCGCTTCTAACTTCTTCGGAAGTTGAATTAATGGAAACATCTACGTGCCTCCCAGAACAAGCAGCCTTCGCCGCCTCTTCTAACTTCTTCGGAAGTTGAATTAATGGAAACTCAATATTGTTGGCTTGAAAACTTCGAACTGTATACTCACTTCTAACTTCTTCGGAAGTTGAATTAATGGAAACCATGTTGAAATTATGGTATTGATTGTCATCCTGAGCGAAGCGAAGGATCTCACCAGATCCTTCGTGTCGTTCAGGATGACGTAGATTAAACTTGCGGACAGAAAAAGAACTTGAAGATGACCTAAATTTTATTAGCAAAAAATCGGTTAATGATAACAATTAGAACTATAATTGTAGGGGCAACCACAGGGGGATTGCCCCTACTTAACTGTATCGGGATTAAGATTAATTTCTCGCTTGCTGAAAGGTAAATCTTGATTTATTGCTTCAATTTCTTCTTGTTCCATATCGTTAATTTCGTCGATATAAGCACCAAGAATTTTCTTCATCCGTGGGTCATAAAAACGGTGCATACTGTAGTTAGGAGTAGCAGGAAAACCGCGACGTTTTTTGTGTCTTCCTCCTGCGCCAGGGTCGAACATTTGTACCCCTTGACTAATTGCCCATTCTATGGGTTTATAGTAACAAGCTTCAAAATGTAAGCAATCATATTCTTCAAAACAACCCCAATAACGTCCGTAGAGATTGTCTCCTTTACGAAGACAGAAAGATAATCCTACGGGTTGACGAGAGTTATCTTCAGTATAAGCCGCGACTAACATGACGCGATCGCGGAAATTAGGATAAAGTTGCGCGAAGAATTTCCGTGTCAGATACTTACTTCCCCAGTAAAATTTATCGCAAGTGCTGCTATAGAAGTTATAAATCAAAGGAAACATTGACTTAGGAATTTCTTCTCCAACCAAAGTTTCCACACGCAACCCAGCTTTAGCAACAGCTTTGCGTTCTCGTTTAATGTTACGACGTTGATTCGCGTTAAAGACACCTAAATAGTCGTCAAACGTATTAAAGCCTTTATTTTGCCAAATATAGCTATGATGTAGCCAACCTGTAAAGCCGTGACGTTGGATGACGGGTTGCCATTCGGGGTCAACAAAGAGAAAATTACAACCAGAGATGGAGTGGCGATCGCAGAAATGGTCGATCGCTGCTACCATAATTTCAGTCAACCGATCTTCATCTTCTCCTGGTGCGATTAAAAAGCGATAACCTCCTGCGGGAGTAAACGGAGTCATTCCCAACAGTTTCGGATAATAACGCACTCCTAAACGATAAGCTAAATCTGCCCATTGATGGTCAAAGACAAATTCGCCATAGCTGTGACCTTTAAGGTAAAGTGGTGCTGCGGCAATTAATTGATTATTGCGCCATACTGTTAAATGAGTAGATTGCCAACCTGTTTTTGCGGTTGCGCTACCAGAATTTTCCAGGTTATTCAGCCATTCCCACTCCAAAAATGGCGTTTTTAACGGTTTTGCTAACTCATCCCAGACATTTTTCGGGATTTCGGCGATTTTCTCAATCCAAGTAATCGAATAGCTAGGAGAAATTTGTTTAACCATTGCAGCAATTTTTCGTTTCTGGGAATTTCCTTCTGGATTTTTCTGTTGACATTTAACCTAAAATATGGTATGGGAATTAATTAACTTAACATTGGTTAGAACTAATTGCCAATTATAGCAACCGCTAGGGCGGAGAGAACGTAAATTATTAGACATTTAAGGAGGTTAGTTGTAGCGATCGCCACGAAAACAATTACTTCTCCAGGTAAAATGGGAAAAATATCATCGGTAATTAATGAAAACTGATACAATTTTTTACGAAATATTTAAAGAATTTCCTCAGATATTTTTGAACTTATTGGGAAACCGGAAACTAATACCAACCGTTATCAATTTCAATCTCCCGAAGTTAAACAACTTAATTTTCGCTTAGATGGAATATTTTTACCTTCATTAGACTATCCAACTGAACCAATTTACTTTGTCGAGGTACAATTTTATAAAGACGAAGATTTTTACGACCGTTTTTTCGCGAGTATTTTCCTTTATTTTAGTCAAGCTAAACCGATTAACTCAGATTGGTATGCAGTTGTTATTTACGACAAGCGAACTAAGGAAGCATCACCTCATCCTCGCTATCGTAGTCTGATTGATTCCCATTTGCGAATCTTTTATCTCAACGAATTAGAAACAGAAACAATTAATGGTTCTCTCGGTTTAGGTATTGTAAAATTAATTGTAGAAAGTCAATCGAACGCTGCCGATTATGCTAAAAATTTAATCGAGAAAGCACAAGCAGAATTAACTGATACTAATCTTCAAACGAAAGTTCTAGGATTTATCGAAACAATTGTCGTTTATAAATTTCCTAATTTAAGCCGAGAGGAGGTAGAAAAAATGCTAAATCTAGATTTTATTAAACATACCAAAGTTTACCAAGAAGTTAAAGAAGAAGGAAAAATTGAAGGGAAATTAGAAACAATTTCTAAACTTGTAGAGAAAGGTATGAGTATTCAAGAAATTGCGGAAATTTTAGATTTAGATATTGAAGTTGTGAAAAAATCTCTTAAGTGAGTTGAATTTGATTGAGAATTTTCAGCCAAGTTTTTTCGGAGATAGATAACAATACTCAATGATAAATTTACGCTCTTGTTGGCACGATAGTTTATATCACAAAAAAGAGCAAAAATCAAGTCATTAAAATATTTTTTAACGTTGTCGGCGATAATGGAGAAAAACTTCGCCGGCGATCGCCTCCACACTTAACAATTCTAGTTGAGGAGCTTGTGCTTGAGCAAAACCAATTCCTGCGACTGGAGTTGGTGCAGTTGCACCACCAAAAATCACCGGACACAAAGTCAGCCAAAATTCGTCAATCAGATCGACAGCTAACAAAGATGCTACCAGTTCGCCGCCACCCAGAACAGCTATTCGTTGGAAACCTAGCCGTGAAAGCTGCTTAAAAGCGGCTTTCCAGTCAATTTCATTAGTGATAGTTTCAGTTACTAACAAACGCTCAAACTTACTTTCTCTATTCAACCAGTTAGCCGCACCTTGTTTGGTAGTGAGTAACCAACGAGGTACAGGTTGCTGAAAAAAGCGTAGATCTGGGTTAAAGTTAGCAGTAGCAGAGCAAACAACTTGGACAGGTTGAGGTGACTGATTGCGTTGCTGACGCGCTAGTAAAAGTTGTCGATCGCTAATCGGGAGAGTTGTACCATAAGCGCGAAGAGTGTTTGCACCGAAAAGCACCGCATCCGCGAGAGAAATCTGTTTTTCCAGATGAGCGCGATCGCACCGAGAAGAAAAACGAGCCGCCTCTCGTGCTTCACTAGCAATCTTACCATCAGCAGTCATTGCCAAGATTAGAGTAGTGTGAGGTCGAAAAAGAATCAAGTCTGAGTTTGCCTCTTCAGATATTCTTCATAAAAGTACAGGTCGAATCTATAAACTTTTAAAATTAAATGGAGTGACACTCCTTTATGATAGAGACAAAGATTATTTTTTGCCGAAAGTATTTCGGAATCAAAGATCTGATATTTGAATCAGAATTCAGGCTAAGAGAGCTAGACAGTTACAGCGATCGCTATTCTAGCCTCTCATGGAAACTATCAAAGCACAATCATTTAGTGCCATTTGCTCTTGAGATCTCATTTTCGCCAATATCCTATGGGTAAGCCAGGTAAAACCTCTTTTCGTCGGATTTTGCTATCTCGCCTTTTGCTCTTAAGCGTGCCAGTATTATTAATAGGGGAGTACGTGGCTTATCGTAAGGCTCGTTCGGCTTTGTTAGAGACAGCAAGACAAAATCTCACCGCTAGTGCTGCGAGAAAAGCCGAAAGTATCGAGCAGTCAATCGAAGCACTTTCGACTAATTTATTAATGGCTAGCGATAGTGCAGTATTGAAAAATGGCGATCGCGATCGCTATCAAGCTTTTACGGAACAATTTGCGGCAAAACTGCCAAATCAAATTAATTGCGTCCAACTCATCGACATTCCAAGCGAGCAAGTAATCGCCAGTAGTTGTGGCGTTCGAGTTCCAGAAGTAAGCTTACCCGAATTTGCGCCCTTACGCGATCGCCTGCTTCCAGATTCTTCACAAATTCAGATCCAACCCAGACTACCTAACGGTGAGAAACAAACCAGACAAAGCACTCAACTAGAGTTATGGTTCGGCGCTCCAGTATACAACAACAGTGGCAAACTAAGTTATATTCTCACAATTAACTCTAGCTTACTCAAGCAAGAGAAAGTCGAACCAGGATTATTCACTGGTTATCCGGTAGTAATCAACCAACAAGGTACTATTTTAGCTCATCCAATTGCGCAAAAAGTAGGAACTGATATCAAAGACCAAATCAACTCAGATCGATTGCAAAGTGTGTTAAAAAACGCGATCGCGGGTAGGGAGAATTTTTTACATTTATTATCTTTTGAAGATAGCAGCGTAGAGTTACTTGCTGGCTATAGTTCAATGGATAGTCCTGTTACCACTGAAGTCAACCAAAAATGGGCAATTCTTACCTTTACTCGTTTAGAAGATGCCCTCGCGGGCTTAGAAGAAATTCGAGAAGTTTTAATCATCTTGGGACTAGCTTTAGTTGCTGCTAGTTTTATTGCTACCCTATATATATCTTTTGAATTAGCTCGTCCCTTAGAAAAACTCCGAGATTATGCCCTTCACCAAGAAAAATTAAACTCTCACCAACAAATTCCCCATAACTTTAAAATTCAAGAATTTGAACAATTAGCCCTGGCTCTTAATGGTATGGTAGCTAGACTAAAAGATTGGGCTGAAGAACTAGAAAATGCTTGGAGAGAAGCCCAAACTGCCAATCAACTAAAAAATGAATTTTTAGCTACTATTTCTCACGAATTACGAACACCTTTGAATGGAATTATTGGCAGTATTCAACTAATTCAAGATGGTTTTTGTGACGATCGCGAAGAAGAATTGGAGTTTTTGGAGAAAGGAAATGAGGCAGCATTGCACCTGTTGTCGATCGTAAATGATATTCTCGATATTGCTAAAATCGAAGAAGGAAAACTTTCCGTTAATCTCGAACCAGTGCTGCTTAATGAACTCCTCGATGAAGCAATCGATATTCAATCGGCGATAATTCGTCAAAAAGGTTTATCACAAAAAGTAATTTTAGTTCCAGCCAAGATTTTTGTAAACGCCGATCCGGGAAAACTCAAACAAGTCTTGTTAAATATTTTGGGTAATGCAGTTAAATTTACTGAATCAGGGAGCATCACAATTCGCACTCGCATTTACCAAGAAAGCCCTGATGAACTAACATCTCAAAGATCGGGAAAATTGACAGCAAAACTGCATTCGCTAGAGAAAAAAGTAGTAATTTCGGTGATAGATACAGGTATTGGAATTGACCCAATTCACCAACAAAAATTGTTTCGTCCTTTTGTAATGGTAGATGGTTCGAGAACTCGCAAATTTGGTGGTACTGGTTTAGGTTTAGCAATTTCACGTAATTTAATGAAATTGATGGATGGCGATATTACTTTATCAAGTCCAGGAGAAGGTCAAGGTACGACTGTAGAAATTATTTTACCGATCGCGAAAATTTCTTATCTCACTGAAGTTGAAGATAGGCCAGCTACGGTCAGAAAAACCAGCTAAAATTATTTGTTGGTAGGAATGGCGATCGCTACTCCTCCTTTTTCCAGAGAGAGGGTTAGACAACTGAGAATTTCCACGAGTTTCGTCCCTACCCAACCTGATGAAATCCCCTCGACTTGGTTTTGCTGAATAGCTTCGAGAAAGCGATCGCAAACTCTTTTGAGTGGTTCGGCTGACTCAAGAGGAATTACTTCGCGATTTTGCCCCGCAGGCACAAAGTTTTCCTCTTTTTGATTAAAATAACCTCGTTGTAGGGTTAAGGGGCTTTCTCGGAGCATTTCATCAAATATCAGAGTACCTTTACTCCCCACTACACCTAACCGGCGCTGTTTATCAGGATTTAACCAACAAAGGTGAATATAAGCGCGAAAATTATGCGGATAAGTTAGCGTTACCCAAACCAAATCAGCTAAATTCGGTTGTAACCAAACCCTTCCCCTCGCTGCTACTTCAATCGGTGTCGCTTGTAACCAATGGTTAAAAATACAAAGATCGTGAATAGCTAGATCCCATAACGCATCGACATCTTGACGTACGGGTCCGAGATGAGTGCGACTAGCATAACCATAGCGCAACTCTCCCAACTCTCCCGACTCAATCACTTCTCGACCTTGAGTAACAGCCGGGTGAAACAAATAAGTATGATCGACAAATAACTGTTTGTCTTTACTTGCTGCCAACTGACAAAGTTTTTGACACTCAATCGGGTCTAATGTCAAGGGTTTTTCCGCAAAAACATGATAGCCAAGTTGAAGAGCATCAGTAATCAAAGAATAGTGAGTCGAAGCAGGAGTAGCGATCGCCACCGCGTCTAGATCTGGTAATTTTCTCACCGACTCCCATGCAGTCGCCATGATGACACTATCATCGAGTTGCGATCGCTCTCGACAAGCAGCTAATTTATCTGGATGAGGATCGACAACAGCAACCACCTGAGCTTGAGGATGTTCGCGAAAATTCCTAATCAAATGAACGCCCCAACGTCCAGCCCCCAAAATTGCAATCTTAGTTTTCATAACTTTTGCATAAAAGACATTTGACATACTCCCCAGCCTGTTCGCGCAGCGTTTTAGAGAATAACAGCAGCCGTTCTAGAAAGACGGTTTTTTATACCAAAAATTTTCGATAAGCTTGTTTAGCTGCGGCTTGTTCGGCAGCTTTTTTCGAGCGTCCCGTCCCCGTACCCAAATGACGATCTTCAAGCCAAACCTCAGCAGTAAAGCGATCGCGATCGTCATGTTTTTGTCGCGTTTCCCGCACCCGATATTCTGGTAGAAGCTTGTAATTTCCCTGACTCCATTCCTGGAGAGCATCTTTATAATTTTGTCGCGCCGGATCTTGACGAACCTCAGCAGCCTTCATTTTTAAAAGAGGATCGAGCCAAGGACGAATCATTACCATTGTTTGGGTACTCAAATAAATTGCCCCCAGAACTGCTTCAAAAGCATCAGCAACGCGAGAAATTTTCCCCGCATCATCAGCAGCCGCACTCGGAGAAACTAACAAATAGCGTTCCAAACCAAAACAGTCAGCAAACTCAGCCAAACAGCGATCGCTAACCAAAATCGAACGAATTGCCGCAAACTCCCCCACCGGACAATTAGGATAAGTTTCCCATAACACCTCCGAAGCTGCCAAACGCACGACCGCATCCCCGACAAACTCCAACTGGTCATAATTTGCGTCTCTCGAAACGCTAGGATGAGTCAGTGCTAAATCCAGCAACGAGAAATCGATCTTTTCGGTATTAGTTAATCCCAACTTGAATAAGAACTTTTCTAGTTCCTTGCTACGCCTAGAGTCTTGAATCATTGCTCCTTTGAATAGCGATCGCGCCGATAAATCATTAGTCAACTCACCCCTCCCACAAGGGCTACGGTGTACACACAAGT
>NZ_JAAHBQ010000100.1 GCF_020144665.1 Oscillatoria salina IIICB1
TCTTCCCCATCGGTAATCCCGACTGTTCACTGATAACTGATAACTGCTAACTGAAATCCCCAATCCCCAAGACAAATGACTTCTCCTCCGATTCAATGGTATCCCGGACATATTGCTAAAGCCGAGAAACAACTCAAAGAACAAATCAAGCGCGTGGATGTGGTGCTAGAAGTGCTAGATGCACGGATTCCGCTTGCTTCACATCATCCCCAGGTGGCGGAGTGGGTGGGAAGTAAAACACGGTTGTTGGTTCTCAAT
Source organism: Oscillatoria salina IIICB1 (assembly GCF_020144665.1). Taxonomy (NCBI): domain Bacteria; kingdom Bacillati; phylum Cyanobacteriota; class Cyanophyceae; order Oscillatoriales; family Oscillatoriaceae; genus Oscillatoria; species Oscillatoria salina. The sequence continues at coordinate 259 of NZ_JAAHBQ010000100.1, forward strand.
CGGGTGGATATGATTCCGGAAGGGATGCAGCAGGACTGGCGAGATTGGTTTAAGGCGCAGGGAGAGACACTTTACTTTACTGATGCACAAAATGGTAAAGGTGTCAAGCTGTTGAAAAATGCAGCGCAAGGGGCTGGGGTAGAGATGAATCAGAGAAGGCGCGATCGCGGAATGCGTCCCCGTCCGGTTCGAGCAGTGGTAATTGGCTTTCCTAATGTCGGTAAATCGGCTCTGATTAACCGTTTGGTGCGCCGTAAAGCGGTGAAAAGCGCCCGACGTGCGGGGGTGACTAAACAATTGCAATGGGTGCGGATCTCGGACGAAATTGAGCTACTGGATGCACCGGGTGTAATTCCGGGAAGGTTGGATAATCAAAAAGATGCGGTAAAGTTAGCTATTTGCGATGATATTGGCGAAGCAGCTTATGATAATCAAAGAGTAGCCGCAGCCTTGGTAGATTTACTGGGAGATTTAGATTTTGCTGACGTATTAAAGTCTCGTTACGGTCAGGAATTAGGCTTACTTACAGGAGAAGAATATATTTATAATTTAGCTTATGTTCGCTACAAAGGTGATGTGGAAAGAGTTGCCGTTTTGTTATTAAATGATTTTCGTAAGGGTTTAATGGGTAATATTCCTTTAGAATTTCCTCCTGAGTGAATAATGTAGTTTGATTTCTCGCTCGATCTAAAAACTTGTTTAAGTTAATTTTTTTCAGTAGTAGCTTCAGCTAACTGCATTACGGTATCGAAGCGATAATTATTGACTAAATCTTCTAAAGCGGCAACCAAATGAACATTTTCAGCAGGAATTTCTTGAATAAGTTGTAAAAGCAATCGATCGTCGCATTTACAAGCAGTATTATATAAATTTTCTCTCCATTCTTGAGGCATAACGGTTAAACTTTCTGGATTAAGTTGCTCGAATTTGCCTGTTGATTCTACTATACCATTTTTTGGCGATCGCGCGATCGGGTGCAATTCCTGCTCGCTCGTCTTGACAACATACTTAACTTGGAGATAGTGTGCGATCGTGGTTAACAGTTTTTCTTCTTGAAAAGGTTTAGACAAAAAATCATTGCATCCGGCGGCTAAAATAGCTTCTCTTTGCTCTTCAAAAGCAGTAGCAGTTAAAGCAATGATTGGCGTACGTTTCTGCTTGAATTTTTCCTGTTCTTTAATATATTTAGTAGCTTCAATTCCATCCATTAAAGGCATATGAATATCCATTAAAATTAGATCTGGTTGCCAACTCAACCACAAACTAATTGCTTCGCGACCATTTTCTGCTTCCCTTACTTCAAAGCCCAAATTAGTAAGTATATCGGTAACTAAAAGTCGATTTGTCGAAATATCTTCGGCAACCAAAATGCGATATATAGGTTGATTGGGAGCTAAACCAATAAATTTTTTCTTCCTAAGTTGAGACTTTTCTATTTGCTCTTCTTCAATTACTTTTAAAGAAACTTCAAAGCTAAATTTACTTCCTTGATTTGGTTGAGAAACTACCGAAATTTCACCTCCGAACATTTGCACAAATTTTGCACTAATCGGCAAACCCAAACCAGTTCCTTGACCGGATTTTAAACCAGTTTCAGTTTGAGCAAAGGGTTGAAATAACTTATCTATTTCCTCTGATTTAATACCTGCACCCGTGTCAATAACGGCAAATAAAACTTTTACTTCTTTATTAGTTATTCGTGGTTCAGTGAGAGAATTTTCTGGCAAAGAGTTTTGGGGTAATGTATTGACAACCGAGATCTGAAGAATAACGCTACCTGTGCGCGTAAATTTAATAGCATTTCCGACTAAATTAATTAAAATTTGGCGTAGTTTACTTTCATCAGTTTGTACATAACGAGGTAATTCGCTCGCTCGGTCAAAAATTAATTCTAAGTTTTTCGATTTCGCTTTCAGGTGAAGCATAGCTTCTACACTATCGAGTAAGCCATAAAGGTCGAATTTAGTTTCCTTAAATGTAAGTCGTCCCGCCTCAATTTTCGACATTTCTAAGATGTCGTTAATTAAGTTTAAAAGATGCTCGCCACTGTTGTTGATAATCGTCATATATTTTCGATGTTCTGCGGATAAATTTTCGTCACGATTGATTAATTGAGTGAAACCCAAAATCGCATTAAGTGGAGTACGCAATTCGTGACTCATTTTGGCGAGGAAATCGCTTTTAGCGCGGTTAGCATTGTCAGCATTAACCTTGGCTGCTTCTAATTCTTTTGTCCGTTTCTTAACTCGTTGTTCCAGTTGTTGATTAGCTAATTCTAAAGCAGAAAAAGACTGCCGTAACTGGTCTGCCATTTGGTTAAAAGATTGAGCGAGAATATCCAGTTCATTTACAGAAGATCGTTTAACTTTTCGGTTGAGTTTACCGCTAGCTAATGCCTGACTTGCTTGACTTATTTGATGAATCGATTGACTGAGCAAACGAGAAGCAAAAATGCCTGTTACTGTTGCGAGAATTAAGGCGAAAATACAGAGGAAGATAACCTGGCGAATATAGCTGTTAATTTCTTTGGTGAAATCTGCTTCGGGGATCGCGACAACGGTTAGCCAGTCGATCCCGTGAAAACCTTTAATTGGTTCGACTTCAACTATAATCCGCGAGCCATTTTCCTTGAAAATAAAATCTCGTTGGCGATTGATTTGCTCAAAGTTATCAAGTTGCTCGATTAATTTTTGGCTTGTAGCTCTAATTATCGGTTGACTGCTTTCTATGGCTTGTAATCGTTCAGTTTTACCTTTAACGATTTTCAAAGGAAGTTCGGAGGTGGAACTAGCAACAATTTCTCCCGAGCGATCGACAATAAAAGCAACTCCAGAAGGACTAATATGAATATCCCGGAGAAAATCGGCAATTTGCTCTAGCGAAATTTCCATTCCCAAGACTCCGATCAATTCTTTTTCTGAAGTGTAAATAGGTACAACTGGGCTGGTTTCAAGCTTTGCTTCTCCTACTTCGGGGTAGATTGGACCCCAGGTATGAGTTCCTGCTACTATAGCAGCTTGGTACCAAGGTCTGGTGGTTACATCATAGTCTCCTTGAGTTCCGAGTAACTCACCACGCTGACAGCGATCGTCGAGTTGATAGATATTTCTTTTGGAATTTGTCGTGCGATCGCGTACTTTGACGATAATTTGACCATCTTCTTCACGCTGAATCGCCAAAACGTTACCTTCTGGGTTGCCGAAAATTAGGTAATCTACTACGTCAGGTTGTTTAACTTGTTCCCAAAAGTAACATTCTAGTTGGGCGAAATTATTCACGTCAATGCGACCGCCTTCTATACTAGCTAAGATGCTTTGATGAATGCGATGATGTTGCTCTAAGAAACTGTAGGTATGTAACTCGATGCGATCGGCAATTTCTTCTCCTAAACGGATAATCATTTCGTCTGTGGCTTTTCGTGCTTTACGTAAAGAAATATATCCAGTAAGCCCAATAATAGCAAATATTTGTAGCAAAAACGGAACTACTAAAATGAGATATAAAGGTATACTTTTTCGCCGAGAAATAGAATTAGAGCGTTTTTTAAATAACATAACTGTAACCGATAAAAACTGGGTATTTTAATCCCATTCAGGTAAATGGGTTGAGGTTTTCACTGCTCCTAGTGGTTATCTTCTTACCAGAAATAAGCGGTCAAGGATAAGATAAATGAAAATAGGAGTTAACCTTACTTACCAGTTTAAGTTGTTCTTGTGAAAAACTTGTGAATATCTACGCTACAGTAAATTGTTGGTTATCTCGGTTTAGTTAGCTGTTGACAGATCTGGAAAAAGCCTTTACTTTCTCAGCAGTAAAATCACTTAAAGATTTCTCTAGTTAAATATTTTTGTAATTTCCTTGACTTATTTGATTTTCTATGTTTGATAATCTGGAAATCTGAATTATGGCTATGTTAGTTTGAGTTAAAATCGATCTTCTCAGGCACTTTCTGTTAAGTGAAAACCTAGCTCAGATTTGACTTCTGCTAACGGTTTTTGCCAATGTTCTTCAAAACGATAACCTAAAAGAAAGCCAACTTGTTTACCCATTGCTGTACCTTTGCGGATATTAGCAAAACTGGCTTGAATTTGCCGAGGAGCCAAAATCGGATACAATATTTTAGCGGTCGCTAAACCAATCCCTAAAAATTTACTGTAATTTTGGGCGACTGCAAACGCTAATACGCCAATTTCTCCAGCATAACTGGTGTCAAAACCGAGCAAAGTATGGAAAATATCGTGAGTGACAGCGTATCTCAAAGCAAAGACATTTCGCTTGGCAATTTTGTCCATTTCCGAGCTGACATTGAAAGGTTTTAGCTTCGCTTCTTTCATGTGCAAAGCATACTGATAACCAAAGGTATTTTCAGGTAATTTCAGCAATTCTTCTCAATCAATTGGCGGATAATAACCAATTACTCGTTGCATTTTTGCTTCTACTTTGGGATTAATTTTTGCGCCAAAAGCATCAGCTTTGAGGATAGCTGCATCACCGAGTTTACCTGTTTGATAAGCTTGGTATGCTCGATATAATTGTCGGCAGTTAATCATCTTTTTGGTAATAAAATGAACAAATAACCTCTAATTTGTCTTGACAAAATCAATTGGCGAGCGGAATTGTAAACCAAAAAGTAGTACCCCGGTTCGGCGTACTATCTACGCCAATTTTGCCTCCATGAGCGGTAATAATTTGACGACATAGATAAGAACCCAAACCGATACCAGTTAAGTGACGATTGTGTAAACCACGCACATAAAGTTTAAACAAAGATTGTTGTTGAGATTTATTCATTCCTACACCATTGTCAGAGATTGTACAGCGTATGCTTTGGTTTTCTTCTGTAGCTTGAAAAGTAATATTTACTCCAGGTGGGTTATGTTTTAAAGCATTGGTAATTAAGTTAGTAAAAACGCACTTGAGCTTGTCATAATCGGCAAGCAAAGGTGGTAAATTTTGCGGGAGCGAATTTTGCCAAGTTGCAGAATTTTGCTCAAAAAGAGGCTGCATTTGAGTAACAGTTTCCTCAACTAAATCAAGTAAAGATAACTGTTGAGGATAAAGAATCATTTGTCTACCGTCACATTCGAGGTCTTCCGATAAAGCATTGATTAAGGTAAGCTGGCGATCGCAGCTTAAAATCGTCTTCTCTAAAATCCCGCGAGAAATAGTAACCTTGTCTCCTGCTTGCTTCTGCATATTCTTCAAAATCAATACCATTCCCATAATTGAGGTACGCAAATCGTGAGAAACTGCTTGTAAGAAAATATCTTTGAGTTGGGATAACTTTTGTACCTCTTTGATTTGCCGATGAAGTTGTTGAGTACGCTCAGCTACTTGACGTTCTAAATTACTATTAAGATCCCGTACTTGTCGGTAAAGTTGAGCTTGTTGAATGGCAATAACTACTTGAGTTGCTAATTGTTTGAGAAGATCCACTTCATCAGGTTGCCAATAACGGGGACGATCGCATTGATGGGCTACTAATAAACCATAAAGCTCATTTTCGAGCATTAAAGGAACCGCAATTACAGCTTTAATTTGATATTTTTGATAAAATTTTCCTACAGCAGGAGTAGTGGCAATAATTCTAGTATCATTAATCACCCGCACTTGACCATTACCATACATTGCCTGGGCTTCTTGAGACAAGCGATCGTCAGCAGTTACTCCTCGAATTGAAGGATAAAAAGGTGCAACAGATTCAGCAACGATTTTTCCATTTTCATCGTCGCACGCATAACCGATACAAACTCGATCTGCTTGTAATAACTGACGAATTTCTGCCGCAGTCGTCTGAAAAATTTCTTCTAAGTCTAAAGATTGACGAATACGTTGAGACACTTCTGCTAAAAGGCGATCGCGTTCTAGTGTAGCGCGGAGTTTGGCTTCTACTCGTTGACGTTCTGTCATTGTTGCGGCTAAAACTAAAGCAGTAATGGTAACAACAATCGTGAAAGTTTGTAACAACAGAATCCCTTGATTCATGCTGGTAACTTTAACAATAAAAGGTCCTCGTCCGAGTAGCGCTCCCCAAATCGCTAATCCGGAAACAATTAAACTAGAAAATACTGCACCTGGCGTCTTAAAGCGCAAAGCCGCCCAAACTACTAAAGGAAAAGGTAGATATTCCAAAGGATATTGAGAAAGAGCAACGCTAGTTTGGGAAACAAAGACAAGCCAACTAACTGCTATTAATAATGTAAAACAGACGAACGACTCAAAGATTTCTTCCGAGTGACAGCGAGACAATTGCCCTAGATTTAGCGATCGCCGGAGCGAGTGCTGAGAGTTAGCCAATTGCTGCCACCAGACTAATAATACAGGAGTTACAACTAAAATTCCCGTACTGTCTCCTAACCAAAAAATCCACCAATTTTGCCAGAAATTACTGCTGGGTATTTCCCCAACTAAAAACTGAATCAATGTATCAAAACTAGCATTGACAACTGGGGACAAAAGTGCTGCTAAAACCACCAGTTTCATGACATCTCGGATACGTGCTAAAGTTGGCGAAAAGCCACTTTTACGTAGTAAAATAGCACCGATCGAAGCCGAAACAGTACTACCAATAGTAGAAGCAAAAATAGCAGCCGCAGATGCACCCAGACTTTGTAAAAGTAACAGATCGCCTAAAAAAATAGCAGGCAAAACTCGCTTTCCCCAAATCAACAAAGCAGCAAGAGCAATACCAGCAGGAGGCCAAACAGGAGAAGCTTCTGCACCCAATCCCAGCAGTTTGAGGGTGAAGTAAGCGCTGAATAGATAGGCGATCGCCACTGTCGTTACAATAGCTAGATATTGCTTAAAACCGACGCTACGAAGAGCCATTGCGTCGCAGTTTGTTGAATGGTCGCAGACACCTACGTTAGACGATTCATATTTCTTTGGCAAAAACACTTCTAGGTAAATTCATTGATTTTACTTGCTTACATTACAAATGTTGCCTGAAGCGCGATCGCTTTTACTTCCCCTATCTGGGTGAATCAGATTGGTTATGATAGATTCGGATAGGAAAATACCCTCTTTTCTACCTCTCCCCAAACATAATGGATCGCAAAACTCTTTCGTTGATGAATTCTACTACGTCCTTATCAAAATTGCGGATTTTAATTGTGGAAGACGATCCGCTCATGCAATTGGGTTTAGAGCAAGCACTAGCTGACTACCCCCAGTTGGAAATTATCGAGCAAGCAGAAGACGGTTATTTGGGGGTACAAGCGGCTTTAAAACAAAAACCTGACTTGGTAGTTATGGACATTGGTTTGCCACGTCTGGATGGCATTGCAGCGACAAAGCAGATTAAAGAACAACTCCCGGAAGTGCGGGTAGTAATGCTAACTTCTCATACGATCCAGACAGAAGTAATTGCCGCTCTTTCTAGTGGTGCCGATGCTTATTGTATCAAAGGAGCAAGTATCGATCGCTTATTAGCAGCGATCGCGGCGGCTGTGGATGGCGCTACTTATCTCGATCCCCAAATTGCTCGTTTAGTGGTTGATAACCTCAAACCGGCGATACCTAACGCTAATATTGGTAATCTCTCGGAGCGCGAAACCGAAGTTCTCAAGTTGATTGTCGAAGGTAAAAGCAACTCGGAAATTGCCGCCGAGTTATATTTGAGTCCGAATACAATCAAAACTCACGTTCGTGGCATTATGAATAAATTAGCTGTCGATGACCGAGTACAAGCCGCAGTAGTAGCATTGCGATCGGGCTTAGTTTAACTGTTCACTGTTCACTGATAACTGAACCCAGTCCCCAATCCCCAGTCCCCAGTCCCCAGTCCCCAATCCCCAGTCCCCAGTCCCCAATCCCCAATCCCCAATTTAGCGATCGCTATTTCTTGCAATTAACCAAATTTTGGCAATTAATTCGTCAGCATTGCGATTTACCTCTTCTGCTACAGTAGTCGAAGAACTTTGAGGAGGCTGTTTCACTTGTCTCGATTGCATCGGCGCTGCAAAATAAACTGTGGCTGTTAAAATCGCCGCCGTGATTAAAGCTTCTAATTTTTGCATTGGCACAACCTCCCCACTAAAGTCACCAGGAGTTTATTAAACTGCACTCTCGATCTGTTGTATCTAGCTTCACTTTTTTGCTTCACTTTTCTGAATAGCTAGTGTATTCCTATCTCTAGGTCGTCCACTAGGTGAAAAGCCTCAGCTAGTCTTCGTGACGTGAGTAGAATTGCCTGGTTCCCGTAACTGCTTTATCCAAATTTGGTCATGCCTCTTTATATGCGCTTAACTAGAAATGGCACGATCGCTGAGTGGTCAGATTTTAAATTGTCACGAAAGGATTGAGGATGGGGGTTTTCACCTTAGCAGTTATCAATCGGGATGGGCAAATCCAAGACAACGAAAGGAGGAATATAAGGGATAAACTGTTAACTGGTAACTGATTTTAGCGATCGCCCGCAGGCAAATAACTACTCAACAAGCAAATTAAGCAACTTGCTCATTACAATGCAGTTAACTTCACTGTGGACTTCGCTCAGAAAGCAAATTCAAAGACTTAAAACTGCTTCAGTTTCGGAAGATTACGAAAAGTGGCGGCGTAATTTTCTCCTCCAACGTCTCAATCTAACTTACTGGATTGCCGCGATCGCCTCACCGACTTTTTTAGCATTAGACTTGTTTTCAGCACAGGTATTTAATGCCGGAGGCGACCCCAACCGATTAGTTAGTCCAGAAGAAATTCAGTTATGGGTATTTGAATATGCAGCAACCGAGTTATGTTTATTTCTCGGTATCCTCCTCTTAAGAATACCTTGGGCGCGACTTTATCCGATCTGGTTATTTTTAGGTTTTTCTTGGTCGCTGACATTACTACCCCAAATCTTAGCTACTTTCCGAGGCGAAGCAGAATTAAATAACCTAGCTTGGATGCTCGTTTTTCTCACCCAAGCAGCGTTAATCCCTGTTTGCTGGCGACTTCACCTCATTTCCCAAATTGTTAGCGTTGGTTATTACTTTTCGATCTCGTTATTTGTACTAGGTTTTGACGACCCCGATCTTTTCGAGTATGTCGATTTAGTTCACGTCTCAGTTATTTTAATTCTTTTCTGGCTTTGCTTAATCTGCGACTTAGGAGTTTATCTCTACGAAAACTTACAGCAAAGTGAGTTTGAATCGCGCAAACAATTACAAGTCTTTCTCCATGCAGTTTCTCACGACTTACGCAACCCAGTCTTGGGAACAGTAATGATCCTCAATAACTTGCTCAAACACCAGGAAGAAAAAATCCAGCTCGATCGCCAGCTTATTCAGCGAATTTTAGCAGGAAATCATCGGCAACTAGACTTAATCAACTCCTTAATCGATTCTCACTCCGCCGAAGTCCAGGGAGTATTATTGCACGCTCAACCACTTCAGCTCAATCTAGTCGTAGAATCCGCGATCGTCGATTTATTACCCATCCTCGAAGAAGAACAAACAAAATTAACTAATTTTATTTCTTCTCACTTACCTTTAGTCAAAGCCGATCCTCTTCAACTCGGACGAGTCTATCAAAATCTCATCGCTAACGCCATCAAATATAACCCTCCCGGCTTAACTATTACCTTAGACGCTCGACAAGAAAATCACTGGATTTACTGTACAGTAACCGATAACGGCGTAGGTATGAACCAAGCACAAAGCGAAAAAGTTTTCGAGCTTTATTTTCGCGGTTCTCAACGTCATCGTTCAATCGGATTAGGATTAGGTTTATATATGTGTCGGCAAATAATTATCGCTCATGGCGGTCAAATTGGCATTCGCACCAGCCCAGGAAAAGGCACTTGTTTTTGGTTTACTTTACCAGTAATTTAAAATACAAGGATCGGGATAAATACTTGCAAAGCAATCTAACCGCGATCGTTGCTTCCACCTTGTCCTAAGCCGTACAACCTTTCCCTACATCACATTTTCACCCTACTTGCATCTCATCTGTATCCTAAGATAGGTGTTTTTCATTTTTTTCCCGGTAAAATTCCATATTTAAGTCATCTAGTAAATAATTAGTTTTTTCAATTTTTGGTATTCGGCAGTATGTTTAAAAATTAATCTTCATAATTATTTTCACTTCAATCTATTGACAAAAAACCTAAAGTGTAGTTTTCTATAAACTGTACGCTCGCAAACAAAAAAATTCTAACTGGAAATCTATCTGAAAAAGATTATTTTATAATTTATGAAATAACAATTGACAATTGATTTAAATATCTCCCCAAAACAGCTAGGAATTAACTTTCAATAAAATCTAGAAAAATTCCCCCACTTAAAGTGTATAATTAAACAAAATAACAAACCTGAAAATGAAAATAGGCGCAAAATATTTAAGCAATAACAAATGTGAATTCACCGTCTGGGCTCCCTTAAAAAAAGAAGTCAACCTTCAAATTATCACCCCAGAAGAAAAAACGATCCCCATGCAGCAACTCGAACAGGGATATTGGCAAATAACAGTAGACCACGTACCACCAGGAACTAGATACTACTATCAACTAGACGAGATTGGATCTCGCCCCGATCCCGCATCTCACCACCAACCCGAAGGAGTTCACAAAGCATCAGAAGTCGTCGATCACAACAGCTACACCTGGAACGAAAAAAACTGGCAAAACCTTCCCCTCGAAGACATGATTATCTACGAATTGCACGTAGGTACATTCACCCCAGAAGGAACATTTGAAGCCATTATTGACAAATTAGACTACCTAAAAGAATTAGGAGTCAACGCGATCGAAATTATGCCCATAGCCCAATTTCCGGGATCGCGAAATTGGGGTTATGATGGAGCCTACACCTACGCCGTACAACACTCCTATGGGGGACCCGAAAAACTCAAAAAACTCATCGATGTTTGTCACCAACAAAACATCGCCGTAATCTTAGACGTAGTGTACAATCACTTCGGACCCGAAGGCAACTACACCAGCAACTTTGCACCCTACTTTACCGACAAATATCATACACCTTGGGGAAGTGCAATCAACCTCGACGACGCACATAGCGATGGCGTGCGTAATTACTTTATTGAAAATGCCCTTTACTGGTTTGAAAACTATCATTTTGACGGGCTAAGATTAGACGCCGTCCATGCAATTTATGACTTTGGAGCAAAACATTTTCTTGCAGAATTAACCGAAAAAGTTGCCGCCTTATCAAAAGAAAAAGGACGCAAATTTTATCTCATAGCCGAAAGCGACCTCAACGACGTACGCGTGATTAATTCCCCAGAAAAAGGCGGTCATGGAATCGACACTCAATGGAGCGACGACTTTCACCACATTTTACACACTACCTTAACCGGAGAAACAGGCGGCTATTACCAAGACTTTAGCGAATTTAACCAAACGATCAAAGTTTTTCGAGAAAGCTTTATTTATGACTGGAAATATTCCCCATGTCGTCAGCGTACCCACGGTAGTTATGCTGGAGATCTTCCCACACAAAAATTCGTAGTCTTCTCCCAAAATCACGACCAAGTAGGCAACCGAATGTTAGGGGAAAGACTAACAGCTTTAGTCTCCTTTGAAGCTTTAAAATTAGCCGCCGCAGCCGTCATTCTTTCTCCTTACATTCCCATGTTATTTATGGGTGAAGAATACGGCGAAGAAGCACCATTTCTCTACTTTATCAGTCACGGCGATCCTAACCTAGTTGAAGCCGTCCGCCAAGGTCGTAAGAGAGAGTTTGCTGAGTTTCATAAAGCTGGAGAACCCCCAGACGCACAAAGCGAAGAAACCTTCAACAAATCTAAGTTAAATTGGCAGCTACATAAAGAAGGTAAACATAAAGTTCTTTTCGAGCTTTATCAACAATTAATTGCCCTGCGACAAAAAAATCCTGCCTTTAAACAATTTGACCGCAAAGGCATAAAAATTTCCGGCTTAGAAGCAGAAAAATTACTCTTCATACACCGTTGGTATGGAGACAACCAAATTTATTGCCTCATGAACTTCAGCCGACAACCCGTAACTTGGAAAGCTGACATTCCTAATGGTACTTGGAACAAGCAACTTGACTCTTCAGAAACCCAATGGATGGGACCAGAAACTAAGTTACCAGACAGCTTATATGGCAGTAAAGAATTGACAATCCAACCACTTAGTTTCGCGGTATATACTACTTAAGTAAGTAAACAGGTGAGGAACTAAATCCTCACCACAAACTCTCAGACAAACCACAGGAGACAAATCGTGCGTATTCCAGCAGCAACTTATCGAATTCAATTTAACCCTAGTTTTAAGTTCAAAGACGCCCAAAAAATCGTATCTTACCTAGCCGAATTAGGCATTTCCGATCTTTATGCTTCGCCCATATTTAAAGCCAGAGAAGGAAGTACCCACGGTTACGATGTTGTCGATGCTACCCGAATAAATCCTGCTCTCGGAAGTCAAGATGATTTTGACAAATTAGTGGTAGATTTACAGAAATTAGAAATGGGATGGTTGCAGGATATCGTTCCTAACCACATGGCTTATGATAGTCAAAATCCCTTTTTAATGGATGTCTTAGAAAACGGACCCGACTCAGAATATTTCGATTATTTTGATATTGATTGGGAACATCCTTATGAAGATATTCGCGAAAGAGTTTTAGTTCCACTGCTGGGCGACTTTTATGGCAACTGTTTAGAAAGAGGGGAAATTAAACTTTCTTACGAAGAATCGGGTTTATACGTCAACTACTATAGTTTAAAAATTCCTCTAAGGATAGAATCTTATGCCCAATTTCTCGACCACGATTTAGCGAGATTAGCTAGAAAATTAGGGCGTAATAACCCAGACTACATTAAACTATTAGGGATTCTTTACATCATTAAAAATCTGCCCGACGAAACCGAAGCGGAAACTTCAGAAGAAAGCCGAAAAGCACGAAAAGACCAAGCTTCTTTTGTAAAAGGATTGATTTGGGAACTCTACCGAGATAACGAAGTAATTAAAGAATTTATTCACGATAACATTGAAGCTTTCAACGGCGAGCCAAATAATCCTGAAAGTTTTAATCTTCTCGATCATTTACTTGGAGAACAGTTCTTTCGTTTATCTTATTGGAAAGTTGGTGCCGAAGAATTAAACTATCGTCGCTTTTTTACTGTTAATGAATTAATTTCTGTCAAAGTTCAGGATGAAAAAGTATTTCAACAGACTCATGAATTAATTAGTGAATTAGTTAAAGCAGGTAAATTTACAGGTTTGAGAGTCGATCATATTGATGGATTATACGATCCCGATGCTTATTTACGGCGGCTCCGCGAAAAAATGGGAGAAATTTATATAGTAGTTGAAAAAATTCTCGAACATGGTGAAGAATTACCTTTGAATTGGCAAGTGCAAGGAACTTCTGGCTACGAATTTCTTAGCTATGTCAACGGAGTTTTTTGCAATACTAACAATGAGCAACAATTTAATAACATTTATATGAGATTAATTGGCTCTCTTGCTGATTACGAGCAGTTAGTTGCTGAGAAAAAGCGCTTAATTGCGGATAAAAATTTAGCAGGAGATGCAGAAAATCTGGCTAATTTATTGAAAAGAATTGCTGGAAAGAACCGCTATGGAAGAGATTTTACGCTTAATGGTTTGCGGAAAGCAATTCTCGAAGTTTTAGTCTTATTTCCCGTTTATCGGACTTATATTAACCCGCAAGGAGTTAGTCACCGAGATCGGGTTTATGTAGAAAAAACGATCGAGAAAGCTGCTGCACAAAATCCGCAACTTGTCAATGAGATGGAGTTAATTAAAAGGTTTCTGTTACTGGAATATGATGAATCTTTAACAGAAGAAGACCGAGAGTTGTGGCTGCACTTTGTGATGAAGTTACAGCAATTTTCTGGACCTTTAACAGCCAAAGGAGTAGAAGATACTCTTTTCTACGTTTATCACCGATTTATATCTTTAAACGAAGTTGGTAGTAGCCCAGATAAATTTGGCGTTACAGTCGAAGAATTTAACGAGTTTAACCAGCAACAATTTAAACATTGGCGACACTCGATGAATACCACTTCGACTCACGATACGAAACGTAGTGAAGATGTGAGAGCGCGATTAAATGTAATTTCCGAAATTCCTGAAGAGTGGGAAACTCAAATTCGCACCTGGATGGAAATAAATCGTTCTCACAAACAAATAAACGGCGATCGCGTAATTCCTGACTCCAACGATGAGTATTTCCTCTATCAAAATTTAGTTGGTGCTTTCCCCCTACATGACGAAGAATACCCCCAATTTATCGAACGAGTGAAAAGCTTCGTCGTCAAAGCAGTGCGAGAAGCAAAAGTTCATACAGCATGGCTGCGTCCCGATACCGAATACGAGGAAGGATTTATTAACTTTGTCGAAAAAATCATGCAGCCTGCAAAAGATAACGAATTTTTGCCCAAGCTACGCGAGTTTCAGGAATGGATAGCTAACTACGGAATCTTTAATTCTCTCGGACAAACATTGCTGAAATTAACTGCTCCAGGAGTACCAGATTTGTATCAAGGATGCGAACTTTGGGATTTAAGTTTAGTCGATCCCGACAACCGCCGCCCAGTTGATTTTGAACTAAGAAAGTCTTATTTAGACGAGATTAAAAAGCGGGCAAAAACGGATATCTTCGGCTTAGTTAAAGACTTGATGACGGCGAAGAAAGATGGACGAATCAAGCTATTTTTAATCAACCGGGCGCTAGGAGAAAGAAAAGAACATCCGAAAGTATTTGAACAAGGTGATTATATCCCCTTGCAAGTCACTGGTAACTATCAAAATCATCTAGTTGCCTTTGCCAGAAGATACGGAGAAACAGAGATTATCGCTGTTGTCCCTCGCTTTCTTACCAGCATTGTTGAACCAGGAAAAGAGCCTCTTGGTAAAGCAATTTGGGGAGATACAACCTTGCACATTCCTAACGGATCGCAATTGAAATGGCGTAACGCTTTTACTGAAGAAGTTATCCCAGGAAGCGATACTTTCTTAGTTGGTGAAATTTTGCAACATTTCCCAGTCGCGTTACTCGTCAGTGAGTCTGCAAGTGGAAGTCAAAAGTTAGGAATTACTCTTTAGTAAGTAGTAGCCAAGTAGGATCAAGGTGGGCAATTGCCCGCCACTTTTTTTCTCTTTGCTGAGATAAAATTTAACTAGCAAGAATAATTATTAAAATTG